>JAGAEF010000035.1 GCA_017613255.1 Lentisphaeria bacterium | reverse complement strand
GGACGCTCCCGTCATGCCGGTGAATCCGAAAAGCCCTGCCGTCTTCATCCGCAGGGGCGGCCAGATCCCCGTGCCCATCCACAGCCTGAAAAACTGAACTGCGAACGAAAGGAGCCCCGCGTCATGAAAAAACCGTCATTCCTTCTCCTTCTTCTTGCGCTTCCCCTTCTCCTTGCCGGCGTGGATTACGGCAAACGGGAGAACTGGGTCATTCTCGAGGACGGAGAAACCAAGGCTTCCTACGATCTCTTCTACATCTATCCCACCCTTGTCTCCGACAAAAAGAAGCCCTACATGGACTGGTCGGACCCCAAAACGGCGGCAAAGACCCTGGGATTCGTCACGGCCCAGACCAAGGGGATCTTCGGCGGGGATGCAAGAGTGTTCGCTCCCTATGTGCGTCAGCTGGAATACTCCAGAATACGGTCCGCGGTAAAGGGAAGCGGAACTGCCCCCTCCGAAGATATGGCAAAAGGCTGTGAGGATACGCTGGAAGCGTTCCTTTATTACCTCAAGCACTACAACAACGGCCGTCCCTTCGTCCTTCTCGGTCACAGTCAGGGCTCCGTGGATCTGTATTACGTTCTGCGCGTCAGTCCCGTCTTTTCCGGGGAAAGCTCTTTTGTCGCCGCCTATCTTCCCGGACTGCGCGTAACGAAGCAGGAGTGGGAAAAGGATTTCCGGGGGAAAGCCCTTTCTCCGGCAAAGGGGGAAAGGGATATTCGTTGCGTCATCTTCTGGAATACGCAGAACAAAGAGGCCGCAAATTCCCTCTTTTCCGGGAAAGACGCTTTGTGCATCAATCCCCTCAACTGGACGACGGAGGAGATCCCTGCGGACGCTTCTTTGAACAAAGGGGCCTTTTTCTATGACTACCGCAACAAAAAGAGCCGGAGGAAGCCCCATTTCTGCGGGGCAGTCGTAAGCAGGGAAAAGGGGGCTCTCATCGTGAAACTCCCCTCCATGAGCAAATACGACGCCAAAGGCTTCATGGGGAAAGGCGTATTCCACATGAACGACATCTGGTTCTTTGCCGAAAACATCCACTGCAACGCTTTGACCAGAGTGAACGAATGGAAAAAGGAGAAGGCTTCTTCCCCGCAGGGAAAGTAAGAAGCCTTTTCACTCGCCTGCGTAAGTCCGGGCGTTTTCGATGACCACGTTGCGGATCCCTCCGTCGGGAGAGACCGTCACGGGAACCGTGTCGGGATTCCAGTTGATGACATCGCTTATGGTGGACTCGGAAAGGGTGCCGGAAATGAGGATGGCGGCCTTCGCCCTGGACTGGACGTGACAGATCTGGAAGGAACTGGTGCCCCCGAAGGGGACAAGCCCGTATTTCGCATCTCCGATGCGGATGGCCGCATAATCCCGGCAGGCGCCCGAGGAGGTATCTATAAGACCGTCCAGAAGGATGTGGTGCATTTTCACGCTCTTGTTGTTGAGGAAGCGCACGATGTGATGCCCCCCGGCGCAGTGGCCGCAGACGTTCCGGATGGTGATATACGCGATCTCCTCCAGCTCGGGGATCCCCGTGCTTCCGCAGATGGCGGTGCTGCCGAAAAGGCCCGATTCCCGCACGGGGGCTTCCAGCCCGGTTAGGGCAATGAGATCGTCCCCGGTGCTTCCCGTGATGTTTTCGATGAGGATATGGCGGCAGCCCCGGCGCAGGTCCAGCCCGTCCTGATTGAGATTGGGCACCTCTTTCCCGTCGATGAAGCGGGTCCCTCTGGACTGGAAGTGCACATCCCGCACCTTGCCGTTGCGGCAGTATTCCAGAGAGATCGCCCAGCAGTGGGAGTTGACGATTGCAATGTTGGAAATGGAAAAATCGCTTACATGGGCGAACAGGATCCCGATCTCCCGCCAGTCGCCCTTCTGTTCTCTTCCCTCCTTGCCCGCATCGGTGCCGAAGGTGCGTTCCCCCAGCGTTTTCCCGCTGTCCCCGGTGGCTCTGGGGCGGTCCGCGCCTTCCAGTACGGAAGAGCCCACGCCCAGAATGTGGATGGAGGAGATCTCCTTCACCTCTCCGATCCCCGGTCCGCAGTTGGCGCTCCGGAAGAAGTTGTCCCTGCATTCGTCGGACAGCTTGATGCGGCAGTTGGCCAGAATGACCGTGGTCCCTTCCGGGAGCAGGATGGCCGAATCGATGAGCCAGAAGTCCCGGGAAGAGGATGAATCCGCCTTTCTCCGGGGGATCCGCACCACGCCGCCGCACGTTTGAGCGGCCTGCACGGCGGATTGGATCTTTTCGATGTCGCTTCCGGAAAAATCGTTGGGATCGATGAACATTTTTCCCCCTTTTTCAGCGGAAGACGGCGTCAGCTGCAGAAGGAGTGACCTTCACGAGAGACCAGTCGGGTTTCTCTCCCTTTTTCTGGTTTGCCAGGAATCCCACCGCAGCGGCCACGGTCATGTCGTGGGCGCCTTCGAAGATGGTGATGCGGGCGTTCCCGGAAACCCGGCGGAAAAGCACTTTGAGCTTCCCGTAGGAGGGATCGTCCTCCTTTTCCTTCTTGAGATGGGCGGGAATGGCCTCCTTTTCCACCATGTACTGAATGTCTTTCTCGCTTACGCGGTCCTTTTTGTCGGCAAGAAGATTGAAGGCTTCCAGCGCCTGACTTACCGGCACGCTTCCGGCGTGACCGTCATGGATCCCCGTGTTGATGTCGATGGGAATGTGTTTTGCCGCCGCAAGGTACCGGACGGGGGAGCGTTTCATGGCCTCTTCGCCCAGAAGGGGATCCTTGTTGGGATCTCCCCCCACCGCCTGTTCGATGTGCCGGGAGTACCCGCACCGGGTGGGATGGGTGAAGCACTGCTTGTGCCATTTTTTCACGTCGGAAATGGGACACCAGGAGGAGATCCCCGCCCAGATCTTGGGGAGCCTTGCGGCAACCAGCAGGGAAAAGTGCCCGCCTCCGGAGCCGCCCGTGGCATAGATCTTCGTCTCGTCCACGTCCAGATGGGCGCAGACGTATTTCACGATCCCTTCGATGTCGCCCACGGCCTTGTCCGAGCCGCAGCCCTCCCTGCGCCAGTTGGGGCCCCGGAAGTTGGGATAGACAAGGTGAAAACCGTATTTTTCCGCCTGATCCCGGTAGCTTTTGTTGTTCTGGTACATATCCCCGCTCCAGGTGTGGAAGGCCACAAGAAGGGGCCTTTTGCCCTTTTTGGAGGAGGGGTAGAGCAGGGCCTGCTGGATGGTTCCGTCCGCGGGGGATACGAAATCGACGATTCTTTCGTTTCCGAAATAGTTTTTCATCTTTTTTCTCCGTGAAAGATTATTTGAGTCCCAGAACATCCTGCATGTCGTAATAGCCGCTTTTCGCGGAGGCAAGGAATCTTGCCGCCCGGAGCGCCCCTTTGGCGAAGGTATCCCGGCTGGAGGCCCGGTGGGTGAGCTCCAGTCTCTCCCCTTCCGCGGCGAAGAGGATGGTGTGATCCCCCACGATGTCGCCGCCCCGGACGGAGTGCATGCCGATCTCCTTTTTCGTTCTCGCGCCCACCATGCCGTTCCTGCCGTGGCGCACGTCTTCCTCGTAAGACCACCCTTTCACGGCGGCAACGACCTCCGCAAGGGAGACCGCCGTTCCGCTGGGGGCGTCCTTCTTTCTGTTGTGATGCGCTTCGATGATCTCGATATCGAAATCGTCGCCCAGGATCTTCGTGGTAAGGGCGGAAAGATGGAAGAGGAGATTGACTCCGACGCTGTAGTTGGTGGTCTGCACGATTTTCGCCCCGTTGTCCGCCAGAGCATGCAGCTGGGCCTTGTCTTCCGCCGTCAGGGCGGTGGTCCCTATGACGATGGAAAGACCCGCCTTGGCGGCCTTCCGGGCGTTGCCCACCACATCTCCCGTACTGAAGTCGATAAGCGCATCCGCATTCGCAAGGAGTCCGTCCAGTTCCGGAACGAGTTTGACTCCCTGTTCGCCGCAACCGGCCACCGTTCCCGCATCCATGCCCAGAAATTCGGATTTGCTCCATTCCGTTGCCCCAGCAAGGACAAGGTCTTCTGCTTCCGCGATATTGGCGACCAGTCTGCGCCCCATGCGCCCCGCCGCTCCCGCGACAATGATCCTCAGCATATTTTCATCCTTTCCTTTGTCGTTTCCTTCGGAATCCCCTTACGCCTTCTTTTCCTTCGTCCCTTTGGCGCCTTTGCTCTTCCCGAGAGATTCCTTGATTTTCCTGCAGGCGGGACACTCTCCGGAGGTGGGATCGCACCCGTCGTAGCAGTAGGTGCAGAGCCTTTCCTTGGGCAGTCCGATGGCGGCGATGAGTTTTTCCAGCGTCTGGTATTTGAGCGTGGCAAGCCCCAGCTCCTTGCGGATGACTTCCACCATGGCGTTGTACTGTTCCGTTCCTTCCGTGGTGTACTTTTTCAGCAGTTCCGGATCCTCCACGGGATGCCCTTCCAGAAGTTCCACGGCCCTCGGCGCGGCCAGATCCAGCGTGGAGCGGGAGCGGGAGAAGTTGAGGAACTTGCAGGGGAACATGATGGGCGGGGAGGCGCTGCGCAGATGCACCGCCTTTGCCCCTCTTTCGTAGAGCCTTCTGGCGATGTCCTTGAACTGGGTCCCCCGGACGATGGAGTCGTCCAGGAAAAGCAGTCTCTTGTCCCGGATCTGTTCCTCCACGGGGATGAGCTTCATTCTTGCCACAAGGTTTCTTGCGGCCTGATTCTGGGGGGTGAAGGAGCGGGGCCATGTGGGCGTATATTTCACGAGGGCGCGCTGATAGGGTTTTCCGGAGGCGTTGGAGTAGCCGATGGCGTGGGCCACTCCCGAATCCGGGATCCCGCAGATGGAGTCGATATCCTCGTAATCGTCCCCTTCGGCGATGGTCCTGCCGTTGCGGTAGCGGCTGGATTCCGTGTTGATGCCTTCGAAGTTGGAGGAGGGATAGCCGAAATAGACCCAGAAGAAGGAGCAGATCTGATTCAGCGTCCCCGGCTTCTTCAGCTGCCGGATGGCGTTGACGCTCAGCTGGACGATCTCTCCGGGCCCCAGATCCCGCAGGAAGGTGAAGTCCAGATTGGGGAAGGCGCTGGTTTCCATGGCCACGCCCACGGCGCCGTCCTCATTGCGTTTGGCAAGGGAAACGGGGGTGCGCCCGTATTTGTCCCGGGCGGCGATGATCTTGCCGTCGATCATGATGAGAAGCGAGCAGGAGCCCTTGATGGAATCCATGGCGTGCTGGATGCCCTGGATGATGTCCGGCTTCTGGTTGATGAGGGAGGCGATCATTTCCGTGGGATTGAGTTCTCCTCCGCTCATTTCGGAAAAGAATGTCCCGGTGCGGTAGGACTCCTCCGCCAGTTCCCGGATGTTTTCGATCTTCCCCACCGTCACGATGGCGTAGGTCCCCAGCCGGGAGGAGACCAGAAGGGGCTGATCCTCCACGTCGCTGATGATCCCTATGGCGCACTTGCCGCTGCATTCGGAAAGGATGGGCTCCAGTTTCGTCTTGAACTGGGAGTTGGTGATGTCGTGGATGCGTCTCCTTATGGAGCCGTCCTCCGTCTGCACCGCCATCCCGCCCCTGCGGGTCCCCAAGTGGGAGTGATAATCCGTTCCGTAAAAGACTTCCCGTACGCAGTTCGACGCCGACACAACTCCAAAAAATCCGCCCATGATCTCTTCCCGGCTAATGATTCTTTCGTGAAAACCCTTTGCAGTATAAGATACCACGTTCCCCGCTTTTTTCAAGGGGAAAAAACGCAAAAAAAAGGAGGACGCTTTCACGTCCTCCCGGAAAACCCGTAAAGAAACTCAGGCCTTGGCCTCTTCCGGCTTGGCTTCCGCTTCCACGACTGCTTCTGCGGCGGGAACTTCTTCCTTCTTGGCGGGGGCGGCGGGCTTGCCGGCTTCCACCAGCTTGATGATGCAGGCGGGAGCGGCGTCTCCGCAGCGGAATCCCAGACGGATGATGCGGGTGTACCCGCCGTTGCGTTCCGCATAGCGGGCGGCAAGATCGTCGAAGAGCTTGGCCACCACGGCCTTCTTCGCCTGAAGCTTGTCGGAGGGGGTATTGTCCTTCACCTTGGCCACGGCGAGTCTGCGGGCGTGGGGAGTACCCTTTTTCGCGTAGGAGATCAGCCGATCCACGACCTTGCGGACCTCTTTGGCGCGGTTGATGGTGGTGCGGACCTGCTCATGCTCGATGACGGAGCAGGCCAGATTGACAAGCAGAGCCTTCCTGTGGCCGCAGTTCCGGCCCAGTTTGGACATATTTCTCAGGTGACGCATAGGTCATGCCTCCTCTTTCTTGACGGCTTTGGCCTTGTCGGCTTCGGCCGTTATGGCACTGGAGAGTTGTTCGCTGAAGCTCATGCCCAGCGAAAGATTGTTCTCGGCAAGTTTTTCTTTGATTTCTTCGAGAGACTTTTTCCCGAAGTTGCGGAATTTCAGCATGCGGGACTCGGACTTCATGCAGAGTTCCCCCAGCAGCTTGATGTTGGCGTTGTTCAGGCAGTTCATCGCGCGGACGGAGAGTTCCAGAATTTCCACATCCTGAATAAGCAGGGCGTAGAGCTTGCGTTCCTCTTCGGTAAGCGTTATCTCGGGGCCTTCCACACCTCCCTCGCCCAGGAAGGGACGCAGATGATCCTTCAGGATCACGGCGGCCTTTTCCAGCGCGTCCTTGGGGGAGATTCTTCCGTCGGTTTCCACTTCCAGAACCAGAGAGTCCATTTCGGTCTCTTCTCCCACGCGGGCGGCGCCCACGCTGTAGCTGACATGCACCACGGGGCTGAAAAGACTGTCCACGGGGATCGTCCCTTCGGGATGGTCCGGGCGTTTGTTCTTTTCGGCGGGCCGCCAGCCGCGGCCTTTGGAGATCTCGATTTCCGCGCGGAAATTGATGTCCTTGTCCAGATGGCAGATGACGTGTTCGGGATTCAGGACATCCACGGTCCCGTCGGTGATGATGTCGCCGGCGGTCACGGGGCCTGCCACGCTCTTCTTGATCTCGAAGGTTTTGGGCTGATCGGTGTTGTGCAGATTGAACTTCACGCCTTTGAGGTTGAGGACGATCTCGGTGATGTCCTCGACCACGTTGGGCATAGTGGTGAATTCATGGGAGATCCCGTCGATGCGCACGGCGGAGATCGCGGAACCTTCCAGCGAAGAAAGAAGCACTCTGCGGAGCGCGTTGCCGATGGTCTGTCCGAATCCGCTCTGGAACGGGGCGGCAATGAACTTCGCGTAAGTAAGAGAACTTTCCTCCGTCAAAAGCTTTTCCGGCATGGGAAATGCAGGTACGGCAGCCATGTTTTAATCCTCCAGTAAAGTTGTTGTCAAAAGTTTGATGGGGAACCTTGCCGGGCCTCCCGGGGGAAACCGGCGAAGCAGAGGAATCAGACACGGCGTCTCTTGGGAGGACGGCACCCGTTGTGAGGAACGGGGGTGATGTCCTTGATGGCGTTGATCTCCATACCGGTGGAGGCAATGCCTCTCACGGCGGATTCCCTTCCCGCGCCCGGTCCGTTGACACGCACTTCCACTTCCTTCATTCCCAGAGCTTCCGCCTTCTTGGCGGCGTCCGCGGCCACGACCTGCGCGGCGTAGGCGGTGCTCTTCCTGGAGCCCTTGAACCCGTTCTTTCCGCCGGTGGACCAGCAGAGCACGTTTCCGTGAAGGTCGGTGAAGGTCACTTTGGTGTTGTTGAAGGTCGCCAGCACGAAGGCGATCCCGGCGGGAACGTGGCGTCCGCCTTTTTTCCGTTTTTCCGCAGGAGCCGGAGAAGCCGCGGCAGTTTCCGCTGCGGGCGCTGCTGCAGTCTGTTTCTGTTCTTTTATTTCTTCAGCCATGTTTCTTCAAAGCCTTATTTTGTTCTCGTTAAGCTGCTGTGAGATTATTTCTTGCCTGCTGCGGGAGCTGCGGGAGCCGCGGGAGCGGCGGCGCTGCTCTTCTCGATCTTACGCTGGGTTTTGTCGCGGATGGCGCCGACGGTGACCTTCTTGCCCTTTCTCGTACGGGCATTGGTCCTGGTGCGCTGGCCGCGGCAGGGAAGTCCCGTGCGGTGACGGGTACCCCGATAGCTGTTGATGGACTGCAGACGGCGGATATCCTGCGCAAGCTGGCGTCTCAGATCGCCTTCCACCACGAAGTCGTTCTGAAGCATGGTGGTGATGGCGGAAATGTTTTCGTCGGTAAGTTCGCTGGCCTTGATGGCGGGATTGATTTTGGCGCGCTTGACAAGTTCGGCTGCAATGGCAGGCCCCACTCCGTAGATGTAGCGGAGCGCAAATTCGATGCGCTTGTTCGCCGGGATGTCGACTCCAATGATTCTGGGCATTTGCAGACTCCTTTAGCCTTGTTTCTGTTTGTGGCGCGGATTCCGGGAGCAGATCACGCGGATCGAGCCTTTACGTTTGATTATCTGGCAGTGTTCACACCTGCGTTTGATTGACGCTCTTACTTTCATAAGTTTCGCCTCGATTTTCGTTGTTTTTTGTGTTCCTTTTACTTTGCCTGCAGCCCCGAACAGCCGGGGCGCACCGGATCCGTGCGCGTTTGGAATGGGATCCCGACGCGAAGCAGGATCCAACGTGCAACGGGTATATAATGTAACCCCGCTTTCCGGTTTTTACAAATTTTTTTTGAAAATTTTACGTTTTTTTTCTTCCCCCGGATCTTTTTTCGACTTTTTTCCGAAAAAAAGTCAGAAAAAATTTCTTCCGTTTTCCGGAGCGTTCTTTCCGTCCCCCCTCCCGCGTATTCCGGAAAAAAACGGAAAAAAGCCCGCTTGCACCTTATATGAAGTTGGAAAAAGATCCCTCCCGGAGCTATATTGATATGGAAAAAGAACGAATCTTTTCCAGACAGGAGGTCCCATGTCCCTTTTTCCTTCCGGACGGCGTTTTTCCTTTGCCGGAGTGCCGAAAATATCGGAATCCTTTCTTGCCGCCACCTTCAACGTGCGCTGCCCCTGCGACAAAACCCCCAACTCCTGGGAGGAGCGAAAGGACCGCTGTACCGCCCTGATCCGGGAAGTGCGCATGGATATTTTCGGCGTTCAGGAGGCCAAAGACTTCCAGCTGAACGATCTGGTTGCCGACGGAGAGTACCTCTTTTTCGGAAAAGGCCGGGACGATCACGCTTCCAGGGGGGAATTTTCCGCCATCCTCTACCGCGTTTCCCGGTTCGAGCTTCTGGAAGGGGAGACCTTCGGCCTTTCGGAACGTCCGGAAGAGCCGGGGCTTCGTTCCTGGGGGAGCGGCTGTCCCCGGATCGCCACATGGGGGCTTTTCCGGGACAAGTTGACGGGCAGAAAATTCCTTTTCGTCAACACCCATCTGGACAACCGCAGCGAGCTGGCCCGCATCAACGGCATGAAGGTGCTTGAAAAGCGTCTCCGGGGGAAGAGAAATGAGCACCCCATGATCCTGACCGGGGATTTCAACGCTCCTCCCTTCTCCGCCCCGTGGAAAATTGCTTCCGCTTTCCTCCGGGATGCTTGCACGGTTTCCCGCACTCCCCACACCGGGCCCGTCCAGACCTTCCACGCCTACGGGAAGAAGACACTTGACTACCCCATCGATTTTCTTTTCGTCTCCCCGGAACTGGAGGTCCTCACCCACAGGACCGTTTCTTCCGACTTGCCCCAGGGTTACGCTTCGGATCACCATGCCCTGATCGCGAAAATGGTCCTGAAATAACGCGGAACCAATTTCCCGGGAGAGGAGAAAAAGAAAAATGGAAAGCGCGTCCGGCAGCTTTTACGGGAGAAACAGGCAATTCTGCCTGATCCTTCTTGCTGTTCTCTTCCTGTTTCCTTTCCTTTACACGGTCTGCGAAAGCGTGCTCCCTCCGAAAAAAGCTCTTCTTCTGGAGCAGACCCCGTGGTTCGCTGCCCCTCAGCCCAAGGCGGTCCCCGACGGGGTGCTGGAACAGGCCCGGGAATTCCCGATTCTGGAAAGAAGACGGATCGCGTATCTTCCCCCCGACTTCAACGGGGGTCAGCATTTTCCCGTGGATTTCGTGCTGGACATGTACAGAGTTCGTCTCCCTTCCGGTCAGGAGGTCTGGTGTTCTCCCGATCTAGTTTTCCATCAGGGGCAGACGCAGATCTATACCTTCGGGCAGTACCGGTTTCTGCCCGCCCTCTTCTCCGCCCTTCTGGGGCTTCTTCTGATCCTGTTTTTCCGCAGAGGGCTGTTCCGGGAGATTTTCTGGAGGGAAAAGCGGGATGGAGAAGACCGGGAGCTTTTCCTTTTCCTCATCTTGTTCCTTCTCTTTCTGAAGCAGTTCCTTCTTTCTCTCTACCTTTCCGCGGGGGAGTGCGTGCAGGCAAGACTCATCGACGAAAGCTGCTATCTCAAGATCGGGTACGAACTTTTCCACACGGTCACGGGGAAGTGGAACTACCCCGTCGGCTATCCGCTTCTCATTGCCGGGGTCATGGCGGTTACGGGGGGAAGCTTTGCGGGGATCCAGCAGGCATCGGAATGGATCTCCGTCTTCAACGGCTTTCTTCTGTTTCCCGCGGTCTATGCTTTGCTGGGGGTCATCCTTTACCGCTTCACCCTTTCCCTGCGCCGCACGTTCCTCATCCTGCTTGCCCTGATCCTGATCCCGTTTTTCGTCTTCCCCTGCGAAAATTTCACGGCCAACGACTACACCCAGTGGATCGACATCCCCCTTCTCACCATATCCTACAAAAGTTATTACATAAGGATGTGGACCTCCCTGAACGCGTTGAGCGATCCTTCCTCCGTCTTTTTCGTGCTTCTCTGTATTTTTCTTGCCCTTTTCCGGGGGAGGGGAATCAGAAATCTGCTGCTGATCTCCGCCCTTTTCGGGTTCTCCTGTCTTGTCCGCCTCAACAACATCTTTTTTTCTCCGCTTCTCGCGTACCTTTTTCTTATGGCCAACAGGGAAACGTACCGGGAAAGCAAAAAGACTTTTTTCCGGGATATTTTTTCCTGCGCGTTTGTGTTCCTGCTTGTCTTTTCTCCTCAGTTCTTCGTCAATTACCGGGATTTTTCCTCCATTTGGATCTTTCCCTACGTTCTTCATGAAGCGGCGAACGCGGGCTTCGAGGTCGGTTCCCTTCTGGGCGGCGGGATGAAGTATTACACCTCATGCAACCAGCTTTTGTTTTCTTTCGGATGCGCTTCGCTGTTCTTCATGAAAAAGGGATTCTTCCGGACTGTCCTCATTCTGTGGATCGTTCCCCTTGTCCTCTTTTTCAGCGGCTACGTCTGTTTTTCCGCCAATCCCGTCCGGTTCATCCTTCCCTCGCTTCTGGGGCTGGGCTGTGCCGCGGGATGCTGTCAGGACGTGCTGGAGGAAGAGTGGGGGAAAAGAGAGTGGGGGAGCTTCTTCTTCCTTCTTTTCTGCACGATTGCTTCTTTCAATCCCTATGTGCATGAATTTCTGGAAGGCTTTTTCCCCGGAAAAAAACTTTTCGGCGCATTTACTCTCTGGTGCGTCATCAAGGGCCTGATCCTTTTTGTTCCCCTGCTCCTCGTCTTGTACTTTTTCACGCGGACACGAAAGAAGACCTTCCTTTATTTCGGAACGGTCCTCTTCTTCCTGATGCTTCCCGGGGAGGCGCTGTGGTTCGTCCTTCCCGTTCTTCTGGTCATGGGGGCGGCGGATTTCGCACGCGGGATCTTCGGGATCTTTTCCCAACGATCTCAGGAGGATTTTTCCAGGTAGACCGTGGTGGTGGGATAGGCGAAACTGAGGCCGTTTTCGGTGAATTTCTTCAATACGGCGGAGTTGAAGCGGTCTCTTGCCTCCCGCATTTCGAACCAGTCCATCTTCCGGAACCACACGTAGCCGTCCAGATCCAGAGAGCTGGAGGAAAAATTGAGGAAGGCAAAGCGTGGCATTTTCCCGGGAACGAAATCTTTTTCCATCTCTTTTCCGATCTCGTCGAGGATCCTCCGGGCCTTTTCCATATCCGCGGGAGCGGTCTGATAGATGAGGGAGAAGACGAAGTGCTCTCTCCAGTACTCCCGGTTGGAATAATTTTCCACATGGGAATCCGCCACCAGCCGGTTGGGGACATCGATGAGTCTCCCGTCGAAGGCCCTCACCCGGGTGCTCCGGAATCCGATCTGTTCCACGACCCCCTCCACGTTCCCGGTCTTGATCCAGTCTCCCACCTTGAAGAGTTTGCTTCCCAGAATGGAAAAGGCTCCGAAAAGGTTTCCGATGGTGTTCTGGGCGGCAAAGGCGATCCCCAGTCCCAGGATCCCGGCGCTGGCCACCAGAGCGGTGATGCGCAGCCCGAAGATATCCTGCAGAATGAAGATCGTCCCGAAGATCCAGATTCCCAGTTTGATGAGACTGCGGGAAAGATCCATGAGAAGCTTGTTCATGCTGTAGGATTCCGGATCCTTCACCCGGAATTTTTCCACGAGAAACTCATTGATGTCGTGGGTGAAACGCAGAAGCGCGCTTAAAAGAAGCACGACGAAAAGAGCGTACAGGCTCTTGTTGAGGTAGAGCTTCCCTTTTCCGGGCAGGGTGAGAAGATGACTGCTCAGGGAGACCCCCGCGATCAGAATGAGGAACGCCGCAGGCTGCATGAGGGATTCCCAGACCTTTGCCATGCGGCCGTGTCTGCGCTTCAGCCGGGGGAGCAGGACTTTTTTCAGGAAAAACAGGACAAGGAGAAAAAGGATCAGCGCGCAGGCGGTCCCCAGAAGGAACTCCAGCACCCCCGTCCGGTTCTTTTCCAGCCACATGCCGCAGCTGCTCAGTTGTTCCCCCCAGGCGTCCCAGGTGGAAATGAGATCGAATTTTCCGCTTCCTCCGCCGGTATTTTTCATGTCCTTCTCCGCTGCTCCTCTTGTTTTTTTGCAGGGAGGTAATATAGCGCGTCAAAGCGAAATTGCAAGGAAAACCTTTTTCTTTGTTTTTCCCCGCTCTTGCATTTGGAAAGAATCGTGATAGATTATCCCCTGTTGCGGGAAATTTCATCAGGAAAAGAAAGGAGTACCTATGCCGTCCATCAAACTGGAAACCTCCGCCCCCCTTACCAAAGAACAGGAAAAAGAACTGGCTCTTGCCATCAGCAGTCTATGCGCAAAGGAACTGGGAAAGCCGGAAAGCGTGGTGCAGGTGCGCGTGGAAAGCTCCATGACCATCTCCTTCGGCGGGATCGCGGACTCTTCCTCCGCCTTTCTGGTCATCGCCTTCATCGGAAGCGTTTCGGAAGCTTGTGCGAAAACGCTTCCCGGCAAGGTGGGCGCACTTCTCGCCCCCTACGGGATCGACCCCAAGAAGATCTTTCTTCGCTACATGGGAAGCGATGCCTCCTGCTGGGGCTGGAACTGAAAAAACCTCTCCGTCTGAAAGCGTGAGGAGGGTTGGTCACCTCTTGTTCCGGATGGGACACCGGGAATAGAAGTGGACGCTGGCCTTTTTCGCGTAGGAGGGGAACCGCTTGAGCGCCTCTTCCGGCGTGCCGTCGGGGATGTACTGGAAACGCTTGTACATCCATAAGTACTGTTCCGGCGCCATGCGGATGAGTTCTTCGGACATGTCGGTGAGCTTCTGGATAAGGGCCTGATCGCTTTCGTATTCGATCGCCTCTTTGGGCAGGCTCCGCAGAACGGCCCGGAAACTCCCGTCCTCCTGCCGGAAACACGCCCCCACGGCGATGAAGCGGTTCTTCATTCTTCCCAGAGTGGCCGGGGCGCGGCTGATGGGGACGGGGAGTCCGAACATGTTGACGAAGATCCCGCCGTGACGCAGTTTCACGTTCTGGTCGATGAGGATCCCCAGCGTTTTTCCGTTGTTCAGCGCGCTGTTCATGGCTCTGGCGCCGCCTTCGGAGTAGATGATCTCCACGTTGCCGCAGCTGCTGCGGCTGTCGCTGAGAAGCTTGTCCAGATAAGGATTGCGGATGCTGCGCACCACGGTGGCCATCTTATAACCGTAGATCTGGGCAAGCCCCCGTCCGGCGAACTCCCAGTTTCCCAGATGGGGGGTGATGAGGATCGTTCCCTGTCCCTCCTTCGTTTTTTCCAGACCCAGCAGAGCGGTTTCCGCCGCTTGAGAGCGGTCGATCATTTTTTACAGTTCGTCAGGGTGCTTCCGGATCCAGAAAAATTCCAGAACGGTGATGAGAAGGTGTTCCAGACTCTTCCGGGCGATCTCCCGCACCTCCTTTTCGCTCTTTTCCGGAAATGCCGCGTGCACGTTTTCCCGGCACAGCCCGCCGAAACCGGGGAGGATATAGAGAAACCTCCCGATGAATTTGCCCGTCTTCATGAGGAAGGGGTGGGAAAAAAGCCCCACAAGAGCCATGACCGGGGCGGCAATGAGATAAAGGAGGAAGCCGAATAGATCTTTCATGGATGGTGTCCTGCTTTTCGCCGGAGGGATCTACTCCCGCCGTTTGCGGGGGAGCCGGACTACCTTCAACGTGCCGCCTTCTCTGGCGACCCCGTTGGCAAAGAGCACGTTCTGAAAGGCCATCCTGCCGATGTTCAGCGCAAGGGAATTCATGCTTTCCGGGGAGCAGGGCAGCTCCTGGGCCTCCTTCACCAGACGGAACGAGAGATCCGGCAGGATATAGACAAGTCCCCATTCCGGCGCAACGCAGGCGGGATCGATGAGATTTTCCGGCACCACAGCATAGTACAATGAGGCGGCGGAACTTTTTTTGAGTTTCTCGAACCTCGTTCCGTGGAAAAGGGTCTCCTCCAGTCCCCGGATCTTTTTCACGAGGGCCCGGTAGTCAGGGTCTTTCGTGCGGGAATAATCCCATCTTTCCTCCTCCGCAAAAAGGGAATCCTGCACCCTGAGGGAGGGATCCTCCCTGCGGAGCTTTTCCTCCAGGGAAGCAAGAGAGTTTTTTGCCTCCGCAAGAGCCTGCAGGAGTGTTTCCCGCCCGGCAATGACCGAAACGGCCTCTTCCGTCAGCACGTCGGCGACGGCGGTACGATAGACTTCCGTCTTCCCTTTTTTGCCGATCCTGCTCCAGAAGGCCGCCGCATCCACGGCGTATTTCCGGTATCTTGTGGGTACGTCCGCGGCGATGGCGTCGGGGGAGAGACTTCCCAGAAACGCCAGAGCAGCGCGCTTGATGTTCTTTGCATCGAAGGGGAGTTTTTTCGCTTCCGTGAACACGATTTGCGGCGTCTGTGAAGAAGAATCGTCCTTTCCTTCCTTTTCCTTTCCGGATTGTTCCGAAAAGTCCTCCTCTCCCGTAAGGATCTCCACGCCTTCGGCTTCCATATCGTCGGAAAGCGCGTCCTCCCCGGGAAGGACCTCTTCT
>JAGAEF010000293.1 GCA_017613255.1 Lentisphaeria bacterium | reverse complement strand
GCGGGAGTATCCTCGACAAGGTAGCCTTTGCTCTTGAGTTCCTCCCGCAATGCGTCCGCGGCGGCGAAATTTTTCGCCTTTCTCGCCTCCTGCCTCTTTTGGGCAAGGAGAAGGATCTCTTCCGGGATCCCGTCGGCATTATCGGAGGAAGCGGAAGAGGCCGCATCCACATCCAGAGACCCCAGCACGGTATTGAACTTGCGGAAGGTTTCCAGAATGACTTCGCCCGCGGCCTTTTTCCACGCGGAAGCGGCAAGGGCGGCATTGACCGCCTTCTGGAGTTTGAATACGGCGGAAAGCGCTTCGGCGATGTTGAGATCGTTTCCCAGAGCTGCTCCGAAATCCTCCAGCGCCTTGGCGGAAAGATTTCGTGCCTCTTCCCTGCCCGCTTCTCCCTCTTCCAGAGCCTTGAGACGCTGGAAAAGCGAGGCAAAGGAGCGCAGATTGACTCTTGCCTGATCCAGCAGAGAAAAACTGAAGTTCAGCTTGGCGCGGTAATGAGTCCCCAGAAGCGCCCAGCGGATCTCCGGGCCGGTGTAGCCTTTGGCCATCAGGTCGCGCAGGGTATAGAAATTGCCCAGAGACTTGCTCATTTTCTTATTGTCCACAGTAAGGTGTTCGCAGTGGAGCCAGTAGTTTACGAACTTGCAGGAGTTGGCCGCCTCGCTCTGGGCGATCTCGTCCTCATGATGGGGGAACATGTTGTCGATCCCGCCCGTGTGCAGATCGAAGGTCTTTCCCAGATATTTCTGACTCATGGCGCTGCATTCGATATGCCAGCCGGGGCGGCCCGGCCCCCAGGGGCTGTCCCACTTCACGTCGCCGTCCTTTTCGTCCCACGCCTTCCAGAGGGCGAAATCCCCCACGGAATCCTTTTCGTATTCGTCCGTGCGGATCCGCACGCCGTCTCTCTGCTGGGAGCGGTCGATGCGGGCAAGTTTCCCGTAATCCTTGAACTTGTTGATGGAAAAATAGACGGAACCGTCCTCCGACTTGTAGGCATACCCCTTCTGGAAGAGCGTTTCGATCATTTTGATCATTTCCGGGATGTGGGCGGTAGCTTCCGGATAGACTTCCGCCTTCTCGATGCGCAGTGCGGCAAGATCCTCGAAGAAGGCGTCCTTGTACTTGCGCGTGAAGTCGGCAAGCGTGAGATTCGCGGCCCGGGAATCCCGGATGGTCTTGTCGTCCACGTCGGTGAGATTCATGACCTGTTTCACCTTGTACCCGTGAAATTCCAGACTTCTGCGCAGGAGATCCTCGAAGAGATACGCCCGGAAGTTGCCGATATGGGCGTAGTTGTACACGGTGGGGCCGCAGGTGTACATGCCCGCGAACCCTTCTTTCATGGGTTTGAATTCCTCGAAAGCTCTGCCCAGCGTATTGTAGAATCTCATGTTTTCTCCTTTTCCGTTATGTCGATCCCGTTTTTCGTTTCCTGCACATAATGTACACCTGCGGAAGCTCTTTTTCAATCCGCTCCCCCTTTTTCGAAGCGTTTTTGTGTCTCTTTTTCTCCGGAATCGCCTTTCCGGACTTGAAAACGCATTTTTGCGGGAATATAGTATCTTTGTCAGACGGAGTCAATTCAGAATCAACAGGAGAAAAGCAATGGAGAATTTTCGCGGAGAAGGACAGACGGGGAAGACATACAGGGAAGTCAACGGGAGACAGGAAGGGATTTTCCGCAGGTTCTTCAGCGGCCTGGTCACAGGGTGCATGTCCTGCGGCTGTCTTTTCCTTCTGGTCCTTGCCGTCGCGACCGGTTTTTCCATTTATTATTTCTGCAATAACGACGGCTCGTGCAAGGACGGGAAGAATTCCGTTTCCCTCTCTCCCGGAAACGAATATTCCGAAGAGTATATTTCCGGTCCGGAGGAGAGCAGCAGGAGGATCGCGGTCATTCGCGTAAACGGCGTCATCACCCGGGATGAGGATGCTCCTCTGAACACAAGCGCCATTTCCGGGAACATCGTGAGGCAGCTGCAGCAGGCGCTGGAGGATGGAACCGTGAAGGCGGTCATCATGGATCTGGATACCCCCGGCGGAGAGGTCACCGCCTCCGATGAAGTCTACAAAAAGATTCTGGAAGTGCGCAAAACGAAGCCCGTTGTGGCCATGATGAACACGCTCTGCGCCAGCGGCGGGTACTACATAGCTTCGGCTTGTTCCCCCATCGTGGCCAACAAGTACACCCTTACCGGGAGCATCGGCGTCATCATTTCCGCATGGAACTACAAGGGGCTTTTCGACAAGATCGGACTGAAATCGGAAGTCTACACCTCCGGAAAAATGAAGGATATGCTCAACGGGGCAAGGGAACGGACCCCGGAGGAGGCCGCGCTGGTGAAGGATCTGGTGATGAGTGCTTACGACGGGTTCGTGCAGGTGGTCTCTTCCTCCCGGAAGATCCCCCCGGAAAAGATCAAATCCTCCATCATCGGGGACGGAAGAGTCATGGACGGCAAACAGGCGCTGGAACTCAAGCTGGTGGATAAACTGGGCTATTTCGAAGATGCCGTGAAAGAGGCGGAAAAACTTGCCTCCGGGAAGGATTTTCAGGTGTTCCGCTACGAGGAAAAGTTCAGTTTCGGCCGCTTCGTCAACTTCCTTCTCTCCAAAGCTCCTTCCACCGTGCTGGTCTCCCTGCCCGGGGAGGGCAGCGAAGGCGTCCGGATCCGGAAGGGCGTTCTCTACTTCCTTCCTTACGGGTATTGAGGAACACGTTCTTCCATGACGACCCAGCCGGATTTCGACCGTTTTCTTCTGCAGGGGACAGCTCCTCCGGAAGAAAACGGGGGAATTTATGCCGGGGAATTCTCCTTTTCCGCCTTCAAGGCGTCCCTGTACAGCTTCTGCCGCAGGGCGTGGTATTTCCACTACCTTTTCGCGCAGGGCGGGTGGAACGGTTTTGCGGACGATTTCCGCAGACAGGCGTACAAAGAAAAGTTTCTCGTCTCCTTTTCCTCCTTTCTCTCTTTCGTGATTCAGGAGTCTTTGCGGAAAAGTCTCCCTGAGATCCGGGAGGAGAGGTCGTCGGAGCGGGAGAAAGCGCTTCTGGAGGCCATGAAAGATCACGCTTCCAGACTTCTTTTCCTTGCCGGAAGTTTTTTGAGGGAAGGGGGCATGGAAAAGGATCCCCGGAAACTGGCCTTCTATGACCTCTATTATCCCACGGGAAAATTCGAAAATTACGAGGATCTTCTGGAGTGCGCTGTTTCCCGTCTGCGGCAGTTTTTCCATGTCTTTCCCGAAAGCGGCTTTTTCCGTCTCCTTGCGGGGATTCCTTCTCCCTGCTGGCGTTACGGGGAGGATTTCCCCTCCTTTTCTCTGGAGGGAGTGTCGGTTTTTCTCTCTCCGTGCCTGCATGCGCTTTCCGGCGGAGTCCTGCACAGCTTCCGCGTCTTTTTCCATGCGCCGGGCAAGGGGGAGGAAGAATCCTTTGCCGACAGGATCTTCGCCCTTTACGCGGCGGGGAAATACCCGGGCCACAAGGGGAAGATCAACGCGTTTTTCTTCCCGGAAAAAGAGGCGTTTGCGGAGGAAAGAAGCTTTTTCCCCGCTCCCGCGGACAAGGAGGAGATCCTTGCCAAAGCGGAAGAGATCCTCAATGCCTTGCGCACTCCCGTCATGGAAAACTTTCCCTGTACGCAGGAAAAGGAAAAGTGCGTCTCCTGCCGTTTCAAGGGGATCTGCGGCAGAATGGGGGAGGGGGACTAAACGCCCCCGGACACAAAAAAACGGGGAAGCTTCCCGTCAGGAAACTTCCCCGCGCCCGTGCAGGAAAACTTACTTGTCTTTATCCTTGTCGGATTTGAGAGACTTTTTCAGTCTCGCACTCAATCTCACCGAGCAGAAATCCGGACCGCACATGGTGCAGTATTCGGTTCCGTGGAGCGGATTGACCGGCGCATTGGTCTCTTTCAGCGCCTGAGCGCGCAGCTCCCGCGCCCGGTCGGGATCGAGGGCCAGTTCGAACTGCTTTTCCCAGTCGAAAATGCTTCTGGCGTCGCTGATGGCGTCGTCCCGCTCCCGGGATCCGGGGAGTTTTTTGCCGATGTCGGCGGCGTGGGCGGCGATTTTGAAGGCGATGATGCCGTTTCTCACATCTTCGGCGTTGGGAAGCCCGATATGTTCCTTGGGCGTCACGTAGCAGAGCATGGCCGCGCCGTGATAGGCGCCCAGAAGTCCGCCCATGGCGGCGGTGAGGTGGTCATACCCCGGCGCGCAGTCCGTGACCACCGGGCCCAGAATGTAGAAGGGCGCATCCTTGCACACCTCCTGTTCCCGCTTCATGTTCATTTCGATCTGGTCCACGGGGATATGGCCGGGGCCTTCCACCATGGCCTGCACGCCCGCCTTGCGGCAGCGGTCCACCAGTTCGCCCAGCGTATCCAGTTCGGCGAACTGGGCTTCGTCGCTGGCGTCCGCAAGACAGCCGGGACGCAGTCCGTCCCCCAGGGAAAGGGTCACGTCGTACTTGAGGCAGATCTCCAGAATTTCGTCGAAATATTCGTAGAAGAGATTTTCCCTGTTCTTTTCCTGCATCCACGCGGCAAGAAGGGAGCCCCCTCTGCTCACGATCCCCAGTTTCCGTTTCAGGGCGATGGGGACGTATTTATGCAGAAGCCCGGCATGGATGGTCATATAGTCCACCCCCTGCTCGGCCTGCTCTTCGATGACCTGGAGCATCAGCTCCCTGCTCAGGTTCGCCGCGCCCTTTCTTGCCACCATCTCGTAGACGGGGACGGTCCCCAGGGGAATGGGACTTTTATCGATGATGGCGCTGCGGATGGCGGGAATGTCTCCTCCCGTGCTCAGGTCCATGACCGTATCGGCGCCGTACTTGATCACGTTTTTGAGTTTGAGGATCTCCTCCCGGGGGCAGCTGCTCATGGCGGAGTTGCCGATATTGGCGTTGATCTTCACGGAAAGGGAGCGGCCAATTCCGGTGAAACGGAGGTTCTTGTGATGGATGTTCGCCGGAATGACGATTCTGCCGGAAGCCACTTCCTCCCGGATGAAGTCGGCGGAAAAGCGCTCCTTTTTCGCCACCTCTTCCATGGCGGGCGTGACCTTTCCCGCCTTTGCGGCCAAAAGTTGTGTAGTCATGTCAGTTCTCTTTCTTCAGAATCAGAACGGTTTTGCGGAGAGCGCCGGTATGCCTGCCGACCGCTTCTGCCGCGTTTTTTCCATATTTTTGCCTGAGATCCTTATCGGAAGCAAAACGCATAAGCGCGTCCGCAAGTCCTTCGTCGTTTCGGAGGGAAAGAACGCCCTCGTTGGCCTTCAGGGCATCGAAAGCCTGCCGGAAATTGAGCATTTCCGGCCCGGTGATGACCGCCTTTCCCAGATGGGCGGGTTCGATGATGTTCTGCCCCTCCCGGTTTCCGGAAAAGGTCTTCCCCATAAGCACGATGTCGGCGCTCTTGTAGAATTTCAGAAGCTCTCCGGTGGTGTCGGCCAGCAGGATATCGCAGGGCCCCTCCGCTTTTCCGCTTGATCTGCGGAAGGCTTTGCAGGGAAGCGTTTCCAGCATTTTCATGAGCTCTCCGCCCCGTTCCGCGTGACGGGGGACAAGGATGAACCGCAGAGAGGGGATCTTCTTTCTTGCCTTGAGGAAGGCTTCCAGCATGACTTTTTCCTCCGGAAAGTGTGTGCTTGCCGCAAGGACCCGGATGGTCTCCTCCCGGGGGCCGAACTCGGTGCTTAGATCGATCTCCGGCAGGTCGTCGGGGATCTTCTGATCGAACTTGATGTTTCCCGTAACCGCGACATTTGCGGCGGGAGCCACGGAAAGGAACCGTTCCTTATCCAGCTCCGTCTGGGCGCAGATGACCTTGAATGCGGAAAGGACCGGAGCGAAAAAGCCCGAAAAGCGTCTGTACCCCTTGATGGAGTGGTCTGAAAGTCTGGCATTCACGAGAAAGACTTCCGCGCCTCTTTTCTTGCTTTCGAGGATCATGTTGGGCCAGATCTCCGTTTCGAAGATGATGAGAGTTGCGGGCTTTGCAAGGGAAAGGAACTTTTTCACGAAGGGGAGGAAATCGATGGGGGTGAAAAAGACCTCCACGCCCTCCGGCGCCTTGGAGAAAGCGATCTCCTGCCCGGTGGTCGTTGTGGTGGAAAGAAGGATCTTTTTCCCCGGATTTTCCTGCATATAGGTTTTCAGGAAGGAGAGCGCCACATTGGTCTCCCCCACGCTTACGGCATGGATCCAGGTGCAGCCGTGCATGCCTTCCAGCACCTTTTTCCTTTCCTTCCCGTATATGCCGAACCGTTCGGCATAGTTGGATTTCCTGCCCGGTCTGCGGATGAGTTTCCACAGAAGTCCCGGCAGGAAAAGGAGCATGACGAAAGGAAAGAATATTTTGTACAGCAGGATCATTTCCGTTTCCTTGTGCGTTTTTCCGTATCTTTTCCGCGCGGGTTAATATAACTCTTTTCCGGGATTATTCAAGGGGCGGGACCGCCGGGAAAGGAATTTGAACCGATTTTTTCCCGGGGAGAAGGCTCTTTTGGGGGAGACTGAGGCGCAGGTGGAGAAAACGGGGGTTGATTTTCCGCAAAAAGGTGCTACCTTATCGTGCGGGAAAGAGCGTCGACGAAAACAAAAGGAGCGGCCATGAGTCAGACCCCGGAAGTAAGCATCATCGTTCCCAATTACAAGACCCCCGACCTTACCAAATTGTGCCTCCGGTCCCTGCGGAAGTACACCGACCCGGGCAGGATCCGTGTGCTGGCGGTGGACAACGGTTCCGCGGACGAATCCCTTGCCTATCTGCGCAAGCTCAAATGGATCACGCTTCTGGAACGGGATTCCACGGGGGAGGTCCCTTCGGAAATGCACGCGAAAGCGCTGGACGAGGCCATGAAGAAGGTGGATACGGAGTATGTCCTCATCATCCACACGGATACCATCGTCACGGATCCGAAGTGGCTGGATTTCCTGCTGGGAAAGATCAATGCGGAACCGGGGATCGCCGGCGTGGGAAGCTGGAAACTGGAGTATGTGCCCCCCGTAAAGGTGTTCTTCAAGAAGATCGAGAACTTTTTCCGTGCTCTTCTGGGCAGGAAGATTCTGGACCGGGCCCACTATTTCCGCAGTCACTGCGCGCTGTACCGGAGCGCGGCGGTGCGGGAAACCAAGGGCTTCGGCGATTATGACAGCGCCGGGATCAGTCTGTTCAACACCCTGAAGGAAAATGGCTGCAAACTGCCTTTCATCCCCTCGGAGGAGCTGTGCAGATATATGACCCATCTCAACCACGCCACCATGATCCTCAACCCCGGTTCGGGGAACAGCCGCACGGACAAGCCTTCCATGCGCAGGAAGCTTCAGCGCAGGATCCGGGAGCTGCATGTGGAGGAGATCCTGCAGGACGAGAGTCTGGATGCCTGAAAAATCCCTTTGGGGAACGGAAAAAAGGAGTTCATCATGATAAGACCGTACAGAAAAGAGGATCTGGAAAGTATCTGCGAAATCGCCAAACGCGCCTACAAGGGGATCTTCGACGGATTCGAAAAAGAGATCGGCAAAGAGGCTCTGGAATGCTGGATCCCCGACGCCTGGAACAGCAAGACCGCCCAGCTTACCCTCATGGCCCGGACCCATCCCGAGTGGCTGTTCATCTGCGAAAGAAACGGGAGAACGGTGGGATTCATCATGTTCCATCTGGACTACACGCGAAAGCTGGGGAGCATCGGCAACAACGCCTCGGATCCTCTTGCGGGGGAAAAGGGCGTGGGGCAGGAAATGTACGCTTTCGCTCTGGACTTTTTCCGCAGGGAGGGCATGAAAGTTGCCATGGTCCATACCGGACTGGACGAAGCCCACGCTCCCGCAAGGAGAGCCTACGAGAGAGCGGGATTCGACAGGACCGTGCCGGAGGTGCTGTACTTCAAGATGCTGGAGGAGGGGGAGAAGAAATAGTTTTTCCTCCGGGAATGCCCGTGTGCCCCGCTCCGGGGCGGGGAGCGCCACAAAAGAGACAAAAAAATCCTTCGGGGGCTTGAAATTTTCCCTTTCCCGGCTATTTTAAATGGCGTGATATTTTACCCTTTCAAAATCTTCAACCCTAACCAAAGGAACGGAAATGATCAGTTACAAAGATCTGGGGCTCGTGAACACAAGGGAAATGTTTGCAAAGGCCATGAAGGGCCGCTATGCCATTCCCGCATTCAACTTCAACAACCTGGAACAGCTTCAGGCCATCATCCAGGCCTGCGTGGAAACGGAATCCCCCGTGATCCTTCAGGTCTCCAAGGGCGCCCGTTCCTATGCCAACCAGACCCTTCTGCGCTATCTGGCCCAGGGCGCGGTGGAATATGCCCGTGAGATCGGCGGCGGCGACAAGGTCATTCCCATCTGTCTGCACCTTGACCACGGCGACTCCTTCGAAACCTGCAAAAGCTGCATCGAATACGGTTTCTCCTCCGTGATGATCGACGGCTCCGCCAAGCCCTTCGCGGAAAACATCGCCGAGACCAAGAAGGTCGTGGAATACGCGCATCCCTTCGACGTGACCGTGGAAGGCGAACTGGGCGTTCTGGCCGGCGTGGAAGAGGACGTGCAGGCTGAACAGCACACCTACACACGTCCGGAAGAAGTGCAGGCGTTCCTCAACGGCACCGGCGTGGATTCTCTGGCCATTTCCATCGGCACCTCCCACGGCGCCTACAAGTTCAAACCCGGCACCAATCCCAAGATCCGGCTGGACATCCTTGCCGAAATCGAGCAGAAGATTCCCGGATTCCCCATCGTGCTTCACGGCTCCTCCTCCGTGCCTCAGGACATCGTCGCCCAGATCAACTCCTACGGCGGAAAGCTCAAAGACGCCATCGGAATCGGCGAAGACCAGCTCCGGGAAGCCGCCAAGAGCGCGGTGTGCAAGATCAACATCGACTCCGACGGCCGTCTGGCCATGACCGGAGCCATCCGCAAGGTCCTTGCCGAAAAGCCCGCGGAATTCGACCCCCGCAAATAT
>JAGAEF010000292.1 GCA_017613255.1 Lentisphaeria bacterium | reverse complement strand
GTTCGAAAAGACGCTCCGCGGGGCCCGGGCCTTTCTGGAGTCGGATTCCTTTACCGGGAACTTCCTGCTTCTGCACTCCTGGAACGAGTGGACGGAAGGAGCTTTTCTGGAACCGGACGAAGAGTATCGCTACGGCCTTCTGGAGGCGGTCCGCAACGTCTTCGGCTCCCGGGAGCCGTAAAAAACATTTCTGCCCGTTTCTGGGGATACGATCAGGAAAACAGGGGAAGAGCGTCCTCTTTCCCGGATTCCTTTTCCCCGCAGGGGGGAATACTCTTTCCTTCCGGGAGGAAGGGCGCAAACTTCCTGCGCAGTTCTTCCAGCTTGTCCAGATAATAGGCGGTGTTTTCGTCCCGGATCTCCTCCTTTGCGTCGGAAAGGAGTTTGGAATTTTCCACCACGGAAACCTTCTTTTTCGTGCCGGTGACGTAGAAGGAGATCTGATCCCCCTGCCGAAAGTCCTTCCCGGAGGCAAGGGCAAGTTCGTAGGCGGCGCTTCTGCGGGCAGACCCTTCGGCAAGTTTCCTTTTGTATGCCTCGGGAGAATCCGACAACGTCTCGCTTTTGGAAAGCTCCCGGAAGGAGATCTTGTGATCCGCGATCTTCCGGCAGTACTCCTGATGGATCTTTTCGCCCTTTTCGGGGTGTTTTTCCAGAAGACAGCGCACGATCTCCTCCATATAGTTCCTCTGGAAGGGCTCCAGTCCCCGGGATTTCAGCGCCGCGCCGGAAATGCTCACCTCCCCGGAGGAGGTCAGCAGCGCGTAGTTCTTGCTTTTGTAGCAGAACATCGCCTTGTAGGATTCGTCGAAATCCACCTCGATCCCCGGAGGGAGTCCCTCCCGGAGACGAGAATCGATCTCCGCAAGAGTCGCCGCGCCCCGGACGAAGTAGATCCCGTCGGTATCCATTTCGATGATGGAAGCGCCCGCTTCCTCCAGGATCTCCTGCATGCGGGAAAGGATCTTCCTGCCTGTGGACGTGACCGCTTCTGCCATGGCGAAATCGTTGAGAAACCCCTGTTCGAACCCCAGATAGCCGTAGAAGGAGTTGATGAGGATCTTGAAGGTCTTCTGCAGGGCGCCGAAGTGATCCTTTTCCGCCTTCGTTTCCGCCTTTCTGGCCGCGTCCTTGGCCTTCAGCCGGAACTCCCGCAGCCGGGAAAGCTCCCGGGGAAAAACCCTGAGGGTATCCCGCAGGGGGCACAGGTCCTTTGCAAGGATGACGGAAGGATACAGACTGCGCACGTCGCAGTGGTCCACGTTTTCGAATACGCCCGTTTTTTCCGCGGAAGTGAGGGCTCCCGCAAAGGCCCGTCCCCGTTCCGGTGCAGGCAGGGCGTGACCCTGCACAAGGTATTCCGCGGCAAGGAAACCGTCGATCCTTGTGGCATTCCCCCGTACGATGCAGTTCTGGTAGGAGAGCGGGATGAGCTGGGCCTGATAGAAGTAGCTGGGGGAGAGAATGGAGGAGATCCCTCCCGTCTCCCGAACGTCGTCCAGCGCGTACTTGAGGAGTTCTTCCCGGTCGTTATGCCACGCCTCCGTGATCTTTTCCCCCTGGATATAGGTCCGGTCCGGGGAGGCGATCCCGAAATGCTTCGCCGCATATTTCAAGTTGAAACTGTCCAGATTGCGGTTGACCGCATCGTAAAACGCGAGAAGATGGAGAGTATCCGCCACATGCCGCCCGTAAATATCGTACCGCGTGTAGGCGATCTGCCGTTCCGCCACGGAAAAGCGGGAGGCGCGGTGCTTGAGAAGAGATCCGTCCCGCCCCAGGGCAAGTCTGACCTTGTGTCTCTTCGCCCGCTCCTCCAGATAGGGGAGATCGAAGCGGCAGATATTGTGTCCTTCCAGAATATCCGGGTCGCGCTGGCAAACGGTGCGCACGAACTCCTCCAGAAGGGCCTTTTCCCCGCCCGCGCCGGAAGAAAGCACCTTTTCGAAGCCCGTGGAATCCGAAAGCGTGATGATGACCACCTCGTCCTCCGCCCTTGACGCGTTGGGGAAATCGTAAGCGGGGCTGCACAGCGTTTCGATGTCGAACTGCATGCGTTTCACTTCCGGGAAGGTCATTCCGGAAAAGAGACGGAGCCTTTCCGTGATCAGGGCCTGCTGCACGAGGTCGGAAAAGACTTTGTAGGGGCCTCCCATGCCTCCCGGGGAAAACCCCGTTCTCTGCTTGAGGGTTTTCAAGGCGTGCTCATAGGCGGAAAACGTGCCGAAAAACGCCTGAAAAGCGTATTTTCCCGCGCCTTCGAGCTTTTTCAGAGTGAAGGAGCCGGGAAGGAAGCACTCCTGGGCAAGGGATTCTTTTTCCAGCAGAAGGAAGGGGGAAAAGGGGATCTTTTCCCTGCGGAGGGTATCGGGATCCTCCCGGAAGAAGAGTTCCGCCTTGCCCTCATCGGGGATCACCTCCAGCGCACAGAGATTTTTCCGGGTGCTGAACATTTCGAATGCTACCGTATCGAAAAGATTTTTATCCATGATCGTGCCTCCTCCGTTTTCGTTTCCTTCCGCAAAGGGTTATCCCTCTTTTTCCGGATTGCGGAACACTTTGAGGGGGCCGGCGAACTCCTTTTCCTTTTTCCGGACGCCGGCAAGACGCTTTTTGTAGTACTCGTACAAAACCACCTGACTGCGGGTGTTTTCATACTTCTGCGCGGCGACGGTCTTTGTGTACTTGTTGGCCCCCGCCATGATCCTGCCTTTTCTCCGGTCGCCCAGCTGGGTTTCCAGGATCCTGTCCAGTTCGGAGCGCAGACGGGGATCGTCCACGGGGAAGAGAAGCTCGATCCTCCTGTGCAGATTCCGGGGCATGAGGTCGGAGCTTCCCGCAAAGTATTCCGGCGCGCCGTTGTTGCGGAAGAAGAAGATCCTTCCGTGCTCCAGATAGCGGTCCAGAATGCTGGTGATATGGATGTTTCCGGCGTACTCTCTGGGCAGATACGCCGGATCGATCCCGCAGATCCCCCGGATGATGAGGAAGATCTTCACGTGCTTTTCGGCCGCGTCGTACAGGTGATCGATGATCTCGTCGTCGATGACGGAGTTGGCCTTGATGACGATCTTCCCGGGGTTTTCCTTCGTGGAATACGCCGCCTCCCGGTCGATCATGAAGAGCAGACGCTCCTTGAGATTGAAGGGGGCCACCAGAAGCTTGTTCCAGCGGGGGGGCGCGGAAAAGCCCGTAATGACGTTGAACAGGGCGGAAACGTCTCTTGCCAGAAGGGGATCGCAGGAAAAATACCCGATGTCCGTATAGGTGCGGGCGGTCTTGCAGTTGTAGTTGCCGCTGCTCAAATACATGTACCTGCGGATCCCGTCCTCCTCCCTCCTCACGATCATGAGGGCCTTGCAGTGCACCTTGAGTCCGGCTATCCCGTAGACCACATGGGCTCCGGCATCCGCAAGGAAGTTGGCCCACTGGATGTTGTTCTCCTCGTCGAACCGCGCCTTGAGTTCCAGAAGCACGGAGACCTGCTTGCCGTTCCTTGCGGCGGCAATAAGCGCTTTCACCACGGGGGAGTCGTTGCCCACCCGGTACAGGGTCTGCTTGATGGCCAGCACGTTTGGATCGTTGGCCGCCTGTTCCAGTATTTCCACTACAGGATCGAAGGACTCGTAGGGGAGGTGCAAAAGGATGGGAGAAGAGTTCCGCACGGCTTCGAAGCAGTCGCACCCCGCCGGGAAGAAGGGGGAGCGCAGAGGGGGCTGTTCCGGATCCAGAAGCTCCGGGTGTCCCTTCAGGGAGGCCAGCTCGAAAAGCCCCTTCAGATTGAGCATGCCCTCCACCTTGCGGATGAGACAGCGGGAGTCGTCGGAAAGTTTCAGGTGCTCCAGAAGGAACTTGGAGGATTTCCCGGAGATCCCGGAGGAAAGTTCCAGACGGATCACATTGCGTTTCGTGGTCTTTCTCAGCACGGTCTGGATCTCGGAAAGCAGGTCCCCGCCCATGCCCTCCTCGTCGAAGGCCAGATCCATATCCCTCGTCACCCGGAACATGCTGCACTCCTTGATGTCGCAGGAGTCGAAAAGCATTTCCAGATGGTGCTCGATGAGTTCCTCCGCCGCGATGAACACGATCCCCGCGGCGGAATTTTCCACCTGAATGAACCGGGGGATCACCTGCGGCACTTCCAGAACGGCGAATTTTTCCCGGAAAACGTTCTTTTCCTTCCGCTCCAGGCGGATAAGCATTTCCAGCCCCAGATTGGGGACGAGGGGGAAGGGGTGGGACTGGTCCACGCCGATGGGGGTGAGCACCGGATAGATCCGCCTTGTCATGATGGCCGTTGCCGCGGTCTTCTGGCTGGGAGTCAGGTTTTCCCAGTTGGAAATGCGGATGGCGTGGCAGGCAAGTTCCGGAAGGAGTTTTTCGTTGAGGATCCTGCTCTGTCTTGCCGTCTGCTGGAGGATGACCGACGAGATCTTCCGGAAAAGCCGTACGGCAGCGCTCTTCTTTCCCGCAAGATCTTTTTCCTGCCCCGGAGCCGTCTCCGGCAGTTTTCCCGCAAGTCCGGCCAGACGCACCATGATGAATTCGTCCAGATTGCTGCTGAAGATCGCCGTGAACTTGAGTTTCTCCAGAAGGGGGGTGGCGGGGTCCTCGGCTTCGTCCAGCACCCTGCGGTTGAATTCCAGCCAGGAAAGATCCCGGTCGATGTACTTTTCCCTTCCCGGGCTCCTTGGCTTCTTTTCCGGCCTGTTCTTATCGTCTTTTTTCTTTTTCATGAGCGCTTCTCCCTTATGAGAACGTGATTTCGCAGGCAAAAACACTGCGGAAAAAACCTATGTCGTTTGCCGGAACGAATCCGGAAAGAAGAATGGAATCGTCCGGACAGCTTACGGTGACCTTGTCCCGCCTCACCTTGAGAAGGATGTCTTCCGGAGAGGCCGCCGTAAGCGCCAGCGCGCAGGAGATCCGCAGGATGGCGGCAAGTTTGCAGACCACGGAACGCCCCTCCCCGGTCAGGGAGGCGAACTCGGGATGCAGGTTCTTGGGCAAACTCTTCCTGTGGTACCGTGCCGTAAGCGCGGTGAGCTGCCGCTCCTCCAGGGAAAGCCCCGGAATGGGGGTATTCATGATGATGTAGTAGGAGTGCTTGTGATACCCCTGATTGTCGATGAAAAGCCCGCACTTGTGCAGCATGGCGGAGGCGTGCAGGATCTTCCGCTCCCGTTCCCCCAGCCCGTGGATGCTTTCCAGATGCCGGAAGAGAAGTCCGGCAAAGGAAGCCGTGCGCAAAGTCACGTCGTTGAGACAGCGGTACTTGGCGGCCGTCCCCTCCAGAAGCGCCCGGAGCTGGGTGTCGAAGGGGCTCTGCTTCTTCTGCTCCCTGCCCTGCTCCTGCTGGATGAAGTCCTCCAGAAGAAGATACTTCGTGGAGGTCATGGGAAGGACCATCCTGCCCGCTCCCGTGATGTGGAAGAGGTTGTCCAGGATCACGCAGCAGGGGGAGACCGTTTCCGCCATTTCCGCGGGAATGGAATATTTTTCGCACAGTTCGGACGTCCCGGCGTGGGCGGTTGCCTGATAGAGAAGGGAAAAGGTCCGGGCCGAATAGCTGGGAAGTCCGGTCACCCCCCGTTCTTTGGCTTCCGGCGTTCCCGGAAGCGAGTTCAGAAGCGGGATGAGCCCCCTTGCGGAACTGCCCAGAACCACAAGGGTGGATGCCCCCAGATCGGAGGAGACGTGTTCCAGTTCGGCGAAGGATTTGTTGATGATGTCCGCAAGATACTGCCTTCCGGCGGTGGCGGAGACCGTGCCGGGCATGAGTTCCAGCGCACGAAGGGTGCCCGCCTTGAGCGTTTCCGTGAAAAGCAGTTTTCCCCGGTCATATCCGCTGATCTGGCAGGCGCCTGTGCCGATGTCGGCGATCATGGTCCGTTCGGTGCGGAAAAACTCTTCTTCCCCCCCTTTGCCTCCGGCCACGGCAATATAGTCCAGCCGCGCTTCGTCGGCTCCTTCCAGAATGCTTACGTCGATCCCGGTGGCATGGCGGATCCTTTCGATGAAGATCTCCGCGTTTTCCGCCTCCCGCACGGCGCTGGTGGCTATGGCGCGGCAGCGCTGGACCCCGTACTCCTTCATCTTTTCCGCGTAATTGCGCAGGATCCCGCAGAGGAGATGGATGGAATTGTCGCTGATGCGGGCGTGCCGGAAGACGTCCGAGCCCAGCGGGACCGGCATTTCCAGTTCCTCGAGGGGAGTGAAGTTTCCGGAATAAAAGTCCACTTCCGCCACAAGCATCCTTGCCGAATGGGCCCCTATGTCGATGACCGCCGCCGGGATCTTTCTTGTTTTTTTCTTCGCCTTTTCCGCCATGGATCACCTGCAAGCTATACTCTGCCCTTTTTCGCCGCATAGATGGCGGCGCCCAGCGCAACGGCGTCGTCCCCCAGCTTGGAAAGGAGAAGCTTGATCTTTTCCGGCGGGATCCCGAAAAGGTGGCGCTCGAAACTTTCCCGGAAGACCGGCATGATCTGGTCGCCCAGGGCGGCAACGACTCCGCCGCCCAGCACCACGCACTCCGGCGCCACCGCCGCACAGACGTCCGCGGCGGCGATCCCCAGCATTTCCGAACCCTTGTCCACCGCCGCGCACACCGCACGGTCCCCTTCCAGATAGGCTTTCCTGAGGTATTTGCTCTTGATGTTGACGCTTCCGGAATGGAATTTATCCGCCGGGAGAAGGGTGGTGCATTTGTGTCTGGCAAGGTATTTGTGGATGGCTTTCACATAGGCCATCTTGCTGCAGTAGGCCTCCGCGCACCCCTTGTGGCCGCATCCGCACAGCCGTCCGCCCTTGCGCACGATCATGTGTCCCAGTTCTCCGGCAAGTCCGCAGTTGCCCACCAGAAGCTTCCCGTTGATGAAAAGTCCGCCGCCCAGCCCCGTGCCGATGAAAAAGCCCACGGCGTTGCGGCAGTTGGCGGCGCTTCCGCACACCACTTCGCTCAAAAGTCCCAGATTGCCGTCGTTCCCCAGATAGACCTCCTGCCCGAACCGTTCCCGCAGGAGATCCTTGAGGGAAAACTGCTTCACGGCAAGATTGGTGGCGAAATGGCAGTCCCCCGTTTCCGGATCCACGGGAGAAGGGACCGCCGCGCCGATATGGGAAACATCCCCGAAGGAAAGGCTCAGCGCTTCCAGCGCCTCCTTTCCGGTCCGCACAAGCCCTTCGGCAAGTTTCTCCGGATCCGCATTGGCGGGCGTGGGGATCTTGGCCCTGCTCAAGATGGTGTTGTCCGCATCCGTCACCACCGCATAGATCTTGCTTCCGCCCAGATCGATGCCCAGGGAGAGTCCGTCATTCTTCTTCGTGGTCATGGCTTTTTCCTTTCCTTGCCGTATTTGCCGTGTAATGGTTCCTTCCGTACAATAGCACGTCCTGAAAATTTTTCCAGCAGGAAGCGTGCTTTTCTTCGTTCTTTGCTTCTTTCCGGCCTACAGTCCATATTTTTTCATGTTGAAAAGCATCCCCAGAACCAGATCCGCGGCAAGGGCCATGCTCTCCCCGGAGATCTTGTCAAGCGTATCCTCCGGCGTGTGCCAGAAGACGTTGTCTTCCCCGTAGGAAAAGTCGATGAGGTCGATGGAAGGGATCCCCTTTTTCTGGAAGGGAACATGATCGTCCAGGATCCCGCCGGGGAAAGAGCCCGCAACGGAACTCTTTTTCCTGTACGCCGCAGATCGCTCCAGAAGAGCGCGCAGAACGGGATGCGTGTTGGTCGGGACCGTAAGAAAAAGATCCTTGTCCCCCACCATGTCCAGAAGGATCATGGCCCGGCAGCGGCCCTTTTGCTCGTGAAGATTTGCCGCAAAATGTCTGCTCCCGTGCAGGCCGTCCCCCGGACCGTACTCCTCCTGACACTCCTCCCCGTCGAAAAAGACGAGCAGAAGCGTATAGGGAAGCTTCTTCCCGCTCCGGGAGAGGGTTTCGGCCAGCAGAAGAAGGGCGGAGACCCCGCTTGCCCCGTCGTTGGCCCCCACAAAGGAAAAGGAGGAAAATTTCTTGGTGTCGTAATGGGCGGAAACAATGACGTAATCGGGACTTTCTCCGGGGATCCGGCAGAGGATGTTGCGGAACGTGATCGGCCCCGCAGGCGTGGATTCCGTAAAGGTCCTGGAGGAAACTTTTGCTTCGGGGATCTTCCTCAACGTCTCCATGATCCAGTTCCCGCAGGAAAAAAGCGCTTTCGAACCGGAAGGCCTCTCGCCGAAGGAGACACACTTTTCCGCGTAGGCCATGGCCTTTTCCCTGTCGCAGGGGGCGAGATCTTCGGGAAGGGAAAATTCCTCCTTTCCGCATCCGGCAAAAAAGCATGCGGAAAAGCAGAGGAGAGAAAGCAACGCGGAAAAGCGCGTCCGGGAAAAAGAGCTGAACCTTTTCATTTTTTCCTTTCCTTGTTTCCCATAAAGATAACCCGGAGGGGAGAAAAGTCAAATCCCTTCGGAGAAAAAAACGCCGGAAGAAGAGCGGAAAAAAAGGAAAGAAGGCCTGCAAAGGGTTTTTTCCGGATTTTTTCGGGAAAAGAGACGGAAAAAGAGTTGCATTTCCCCGAAAATGTGCCATATTGTGAGAAGAGTTTTTTCCCGTTTGCGGGAAAAGAAAAAACGTTGTTTCAAGTTCCTTTTCGGGAGTAAAAATGATCCATTATTATATCACCCATTTCGTTCTGAATTTCAAGAGCACCCCCTTGCGTCTGATCGACTATGTCTCCTTCCGGGCGGGGGCGTCCGCCATGACCGCCCTTTTCCTCGTCCTTCTCTTCGGCCCCTTTACGGTGCGGATGCTGAAAAGGATGAACACGGTGGCCGCCGACCGGTACAAGGACGTGGACCCCACTCTGGTGAACAAGCTCAAGAACAAGACCCCCAGCATGGGCGGGATCCTTATCGTAGCCTCCATTGCCCTTTCCCTGCTTTTGTGGGGAGACCTCACCAACGCCCTTCTGCAGATCTTCCTTGCGGCCACCATCGGGTTCTCCCTTCTGGGCTTTCTGGACGATTACGCCAAGACCGCTCTGCAGAAAAGCGAAGGGATCTCGGGCAAAAGCAAGATGATCTTCCAGATCCTCATCACCCTGGTCTCCCTCTACTTCTTCAACCAGCTCAGCGAAACGGGGGACATCCTCCGGGATCTCTATGTGCCCTTCCTCAAGGATCCCGTCTACGTCATGCCGATTTGGGCGGCCTTCCTTTTCGGGACGGTGGTGGTGGTGGGTTCCTCCAACGCCGTCAACCTCACCGACGGCAAGGACGGACTTGCCGTGGGATGCGTCACCTTCTGCACGCTTGCCTATACCGCCTTCGCCTACATGACGGGACACCGGATCTTCGCCGGATATCTCTCTCTCAACTACATCCCCGGCTCCGGGGAGATCGCCGTATTCGGCAGCACCATTGCCGGAGCCTGCATCGGGTTCCTCTGGCACAACTGCCACCCCGCCTCCATGTTCATGGGGGATACGGGAAGTCTTGCGCTGGGGGGTGCCGTGGGGCTCATTGCCGTGCTGGTGAAGCAGGAGATCCTGCTGCTTCTGGTGGGATGGGTCTTCGTCATGGAGGCCTGTTCGGTGATGCTTCAGGTGGCAAGCTTCAAGCTCACGGGGAAACGGATCTTCCTCTGCTCCCCCATCCACCACCATTTCGAAAAGAAGGGGTGGCCGGAAACGCAGATCGTGGTACGGTTCTGGATCATTGCCGGCGTCTGCGCCCTTCTGGGCCTTGCCACCTTGAAACTGCGCTGAAAAGGAGCAAAAATGGAAGAGCTTCGCATCGGTCACGGCTGGGACGTCCACCGTTTTCAGGAGGGCCGTCCCCTTGTCCTCTGCGGACTCACGATCCCCCATAAGGCGGGGCTTCTGGGCCACAGTGACGCCGATGCCCCCGTCCACGCCCTCATCGACGCTCTTCTGGGGGCGCTGGCGCTGGGGGATATAGGGACCTTCTTCCCGGATACGGATCCTGCCTGGAAGGGCGCAAACAGTATGGAACTGCTGAAAAAGGCGCTTCTTATGCCCCCCTTTCCCCAATGGGAAATCGTGAATGCGGATCTCACCATCGTGACGCAGGAGCCCAAAATGCTGCCCCATATCCCCGCCATGCGGGAAAACCTTTCCCGGGCCTTGTCCATTGATCTCTCCCGCGTGAGCATCAAAGCCAAGACCAACGAGCGTCTGGGCTATCTGGGGGCCGGGGAGGCTCTGGAAAGTTCCGCCGTCGTCCTGCTGAAAAAACGTTCATAACCAACCTCTCTTTCGAAAAGGAGTCCCGCATGAACCGCAAAATATGGCCGTATTTTCTTCTCGTTTCCCTGATCTTCCTCCCCCTTTCCGGCAAGGATGTGGTCCTTATGGAGAAGGGGAAAAGCGCCTGCGTCATCGTTCCCTCGGAAAACCCCTCTCTGCCCGAACAGCATGCGGCGCAGGAGCTTTCCCTGTTTCTTGCCAAGATCGGAGAGGGGGAAGCTCCCTCGATAGTCAAAAGCGCTCCCGAAGGGAAAAACGTCATCACGTTCCGGCTTCTCCGGCAGGATCCCACGCTGAAGAAGGACGGCTTCCGGATCGTGGCCAAGGAGGGGAAAGTCACCGTTTTTGCCCTGGAGGAACGGGGGCTTCTTTTCGGCGCCTACGAGATCCTCAAGCGTTACGGAGGGATCCGCTGGCTCCTTCCGGGCAGCGACGGGGAATATTTCAAGGTCAAGTCCGTCATAAGCGTCCCGGAAGGCACTTTTGAAAAGAACGCCGACTTTCACACCCGCGCCGTCTCCGCGGTCTGCATGAGCTGGGATTCCCCCATCTGGGATACCTGGGACTGGGGGGCAAGGAACAACATGGTCTTCTGGGTCTCCCCCGGCGTGGTCCGGCAGAAGGACAAGCGGGAGGGACTCATGAAGCGAGGAGTCATTTCCCGTATCGGCGGCCACTGTTTCTCCGATCTTCTCATCGGGCCCGCCGGCAATCATCTCACCGGGAAAAAACGGTCGGAATATGTGGACAAACTTTTTGCCGAACACCCGGAATATTTCCCTCTCGTAAGGGGCAAGCGCGTCAAGATCTCCCACGGAGGCGCCCAGCCTCAGCCCTGCACCAGTCATCCCGAGGTCATCCGGCGCGCCGCAAAAGAGATGGCCGCCCAATACCGGAACGCCAAAGCGCTGGGCGTTCCCTGCTTCTTCTCCTTCGGCAACAACGATACCACCCAGTGGTGCGAATGTGATAACTGCGTGGCGCAGGATCCCCCCGAAGAGCGGAAAAGAGGGTGGGTTTCCACCAGATACTGGAAGTTCCTCAACGCGGTCCTTGCGGAAGCAAGAAAGGAGGAGCCCGGGATCCTTGTGGAGGGCTGGAGCTACCAGAACTACAGCGAGCCTCCTCTGGGCGTGAAGCCGGATCTGCGTCTCAGGTCCATGGATATTTCCAATCACAGAAGGTGCTGGAAACACCTTCTCGACGACCCGAACTGTCCCACCAATCCCTGGTTCTGCAAGTACACCAAAGTCTGGAACGATACGTTGTTGCCCACGGTCCCCTATGCCGAACTGAGCTATGCCGGATACGCCTTCCTGCCCGTGGAGAAGAACTGGGTGGACAATCTGAAACTCTACAAGAAGATCTTCAGGCATATCGACGGGGAGAGAACGGAGATCTGCTGCCCCGACGGGAAGTACAACGGGAGATTCCGCACCTGGAAAAACCTGAACAACTGGAGAATGATGTGGCAGACCATCTACATGGGAATGGTCTTCCACTGGGATGTGGAGCAGGATTTTGACAAGGTCTGGGAGGAGATCAACTCTCTCTACTACGGCAAAGGCTGGGAAGGCGGTATGCGGGAATTCCGCAAACTGCTCATGAAACTCTATATGGATGCTCCCGGCTGCTGGGGTTACGGTCACAGCGTGCCCGTGGGGAAATTTCTGGACGTGCCGGGAGCAAAGGAGAAACTTTACTTCTTTCTGGACTCCGCGGAAAAGGCCGCCGCGCTGGATCCGGACAAGCGGGCCCTTGCCCATGTGAAGAAGGACCGGGAATATTTCGAAAAGACCTGGATAGCCTCCTACGACTCCTACATCAAAAACTACCGGGAGATCAAGGCCCTGCCGGTAAAGGGGAAGATCGTCATCGACGGAAAACTGGACGAGGAGGACTGGAAAAAGGCCTCCGTACAGAGCAAATTTTCCCTGATGCACAAGGAGGCCCCCGCCCAGTGCCAGACAAGCGTCAGGATCTGCTATGACGCGGAAAACATCTATATGGGCATCGAGTGTCTGGAACCGGAGATGGACAAGATCCTCACCTACGTGAAAACCCATGACGGCCCCGTCTGGGGCGACAACGACGTGGAGATCTTCTTCAACGATCCCATGCTGGGAAGCCGTTATTTCCAGATCATCATCAATGCCGACGGCGTCGTCTGCGATCTTCTCAATTCCGGCGTGGGCAAAAACGATCGATCCTATGAATCCGGCGTCAAAGTAAGTACGTTCAAAGGCAGGGACCGCTGGGTGCTGGAACTGGCCGTTCCCGCAAGGAAGATCATCGGTTCCGCCCTCACGGCAGGACAGGTCATCAAGATCAACGTGGCAAGGGAGCGTTCCCTCACAAACGACGGGAAAAACCGGATCAAAGAGGGAAGGGAATCCTCCTCCTGGAGCATGGGAGCGCCTCACAACGTGGATGTGTTCCATCCGGTGAGTTTCGTTTCTTCTCCGGGGGAAAATTCTTCCGGGAGCCGGCGCTGAAGTTTCCTGCGGGGAATGAAAAGCTTTCTTGACTTTCCCTGCCGCAATGCTATGTTATACGGCCGCCGCCGTTGGGGAAAGTTTCCGCACAGCGGCATCGGGAACGTTTTTGAGGAGGTTTTGGTCATGACACATGAGTTCGGTTCCGCCGTGCAGGATTTTTATCTCGATCTGGTCCGGAAGAATTCCCGGGAGAGAAAACGCCGTCTGGAAAAGCTCCGCACAAGGGCAGACGCGGAAAAATACGTTCTGGAAGTCCGGGAAAAGATCCGCAGCCTCTTCCCGCTCCCTGCGGAAAAGTGCCCCCTTCAGGCGCAGGAGACGGGCGTCCTGCATTTCGATTCCTTTACGGTGCACAAGATCCTCTTTCAGAGCCGCCCCTCCTTTCCCGTGACGGGAAACCTGTATCTTCCCCGGAAAGAGGGCAAACTGCCTGCCGTCCTCTTCCTGTGCGGACACAGCGCCGAAGGTAAGGCGTACAGCGTTTACCAGCACGCCATCCGGGGACTGGTCACCAAAGGCTATGCGGTCTTTGCCATCGATCCCGTAAGTCAGGGGGAAAGACTCCAGTTCCGGGACGAACCGGAGTTTTCCGGCGGCTGCTGCCCCGCCCACAACGTCATGGGCAAACAGCTCCTTCTGCTGGGGGAGAGCATGAGTTCCTGGCGGGCATGGGACGCCATCCGGGGGCTGGATTACCTTTTGGGACGTCCGGAGGTGGACAGCGCCCGCGTCGGGCTTACAGGCTGTTCCGGAGGCGGCACCATGACGACCATCGTGGGGGCGCTGGAGGACCGTTTCGCCATGACGGCCCCCAGCTGCTACATCACCACCTGGCTGCACAACGTGGAAAACGAGATCCCCGCCGATCTGGAACAGGCGCCTCCGGGCGTGCTGGGAGAAGGTCTGGAAATGGGGGATTTCCTCATTGCCCGCGCCCCCCGTCCGCTGGCGATCCTTGCCCAGAAAAAGGATTTCTTCGATCCCCGGGGAGCGCAGGAAACTTTTGAAGAGGTCCGGAAGGTCTATGACCTTCTGGGAGCGGGTTCTTCCGTGCGTCTCACCGTCGGCCCCGACGGGCACGGATACTCCAAAACCCACCGGGAGGCCATGTATTCCCTTTTCAACGATACGGCTTTGCCGGGCGTTTCGGCAAAGGAGCCCGACGACCTGCCCATCTCCCCGGAACAGGATCTCTTCTGCACGGAGGAAGGACAAGTGGACCGTCTTTCCTGGAACAGAAGCGTCCATTCTCTTCTGCTGGAAAAACTGGATGATCTCCTTGCGAAACGAAGGAAACACACGAAAGAGGAGTTGTGCGCCCTTCTGAAGGAGCGTCTCAAACCGGGGGAGGCGTATGCGCCCCACTGGCGGGTGCTCCGCCAGAGCTTTCTGGAGGAAAGCGTCTATTCCCGCTTCGGACTGGAAACCGGGGAGGACTCCCGGTTGATGTGCGTGCTCAAACGGAAGGGGAAAAAGGGAGAGATCTATTCCTACCTGCCGGAAGAAAAGAAGATCACGCTCTATATTCCCCATTCCGACGCGCAGGAGGAGCTGGAGAAAATGACCTTTCCGGAAGGGGAAGCCATCTACGGTCTGGACATCCGCGGATGCGGGGACTGCACGCCCTTCTGGCCCGAACAGCCCTATGAGTCCTACTTTGCCGAGTACCGGACCGAATACCGTTTCGGGGCGCTGGGAATGATGTTCTCCAAGCCCTATCTGGGCGGCAAGGTGAAGGATATCCTCTGCGCCGTGGAACTGCTTTCCCGGACCTGCGAAGAAATTTCCGTGGTCGCTTCGGGCCACGGGACGATCCCCGCGCTGCTTGCCGCGCTGCTTTCCGACAAGATCAAAACCCTGAAATGTCTTGGCGGCCCGGACTCCTGGGAAACGCTGATCCGCAAAAAATATACGCTGGAGATCCCCCTTTCCCTGCTTCTTTTCGACATCCTTTCCGAAACGGATCTCCCGGAGATTCGGGAAGCGCTGAAAGACAAACTGATCTGAGAAGGAAGACGCAAGAAGCAAGTCTCAAGAGGGGGAAGTCGAAAAAACACGGCGGGCGGGAGCAAGTCTGGGCGGTTTCAGGGGATGGGAAAAACACTGCAGATGTTTCCAGCCGGGACGTTTTCAAGGGGGGAGAGACAAACGCGCTTGCGCTTTTTTCTCTCCCCCTGGACCCCCTCGTTTTTTCATGCAGAAGG
>JAGAEF010000034.1 GCA_017613255.1 Lentisphaeria bacterium | reverse complement strand
GTTGATTTTCCGTGAATCAACTTAAAAAACGGCGTCTGATAATGACAGCAGCAAAAGTCATTCAGAACATAAACGCGGATCGAAGCCGATCTCGGAGAATCTGGTCGATGAGGTGCTCCGGAACGTGGAAAGCGCTCCGGATTGGGGGGTATGAAAGAATTTCCGCATACATGGCTCATAATTTTAACAAAATGGGGGTAAATTATTGAAACGGCAGGAGGGTCGTGCGGGGCTCTCAGAATCCCGCCGAGTGAAGCGATTTTTAAATTCATTTCACTCGCAAAATTCTGAGTTGAATATGGCTGAGCTTAAAGAACACAAAAGGGGATCAAATTCAACATCGAAACGGAAATCGCGTGATGTTCCGCATGTCGGCGGTTCAGGCGCCTCACAGTCATCCTACTTTGAAAGGCAACCGTTCCGCGTCGGTTTTTCGGGACTTTTCGTTTTGCAGAACTCGACAACACAATCGTGGAGAGCACGGATAAGTACGGAGGGTGCGGCGGGAAGTACCCATACCATGGGCTGGAAACATCCGCCGTGTTTTTTCCGGCCCACTCTTCCCTGTCCGGCTTATTCGGCCTATCCGGCCTGTTCCCCAGTCCCGGCTGAAAATACCCGTACCGTCGGCGGGGAACATCCGTGGTGTTTTTTCCCGGTCCCCCTCTTGCGTCCTGCGACCTGAGTCCTGAAGCTTGCTTCTTGCGGCTTTTCGCAGAAAAATCCTCTTTTTCCTCGTCGGGGAATTGACTTTTTTCCTTCACGCGTTAAATTATAAGGAGCGTTTTCCACACTTTCCAGAAAACAGGACATATTTCTACACGGAGGATCTCTCATGCTGAAAAAGAAGAATCTGATTTTCCTCGGCCCTCCGGGGGCAGGCAAAGGCACGCTTTCCGAACCTCTCATGGCGGCGGAAAAACTTGCGCACATCTCCACGGGCGACATTCTCCGCGCGGAGATCGCCGCAGGCACCGAACTGGGCAAAAGCGCCAAGGAGATCATGGACAAGGGCCAGCTTGTGCCCGATCAGATCGTGGCGGATATGGTTGCCGCCCGGATCCGGAAGGACGATTGCGCGGGGGGCTTCATTCTGGACGGATTCCCCCGGACCGTGGCGCAGGCGGAACTTCTGGAAGTCTCCTCCGCAAAATGCGGACGCCCCATCGACGCGGTGGTCCTTTTCAACGTCCCCCGGGAGATCCTTCTCCAGCGTCTTACCGCCCGCCTCATCTGCCGCAAGTGCAAGGCCAGCTTCAACAAGATCTTCGCCAAACCCGCCGTGGAGGGCGTATGCGACCACTGCGGAGGCGAACTCTATCAGAGAAGCGACGACTCTCTGGAGACCGCGCAGAACCGTCTGAAAGTCTATGACGAACAGACCTCTCCCCTTATCGATTACTACGAAAAGAAGGGGATCCTCTTCCCCATCGACGCCTCTCTGCCCAAGGATCAGGGCTATGCGGCGCTTCTGGGAGTGCTGAACAGCTGAGAAAAGGCGTCTCCGGAAATTCCGGGGCGCCTTTCTTTTGACGGAACGAGCCGTACAAGGAAGGAAAATGGGACAGAATTACATCATCCACACGGAAGAGGAGATCAGGAGGATCCGGGTTGCCGCCTCCATGACCGCGCAGGCAAGGGACCGGATCGCCGAAAATGTCCACCCGGGCATGACGACTTTTGATCTGGATGAGATCGCCGGCGAGATCATCCGCTCCATGGGAGGAGTTCCCACCTTCCTCAATTACTGCGGGTACCCCGGCAACATCTGCATTTCCGTGAACGATGAAGTGGTCCACGGCATCCGGAGCAGGACGAGATTCATTCTGGAAGGGGACATCGTCTCCGTGGACGTGGGAGTCACCTTCGACGGGGCAGTGGGAGACTGCGCGAAAACCGTCTATGCGGGCAAAGGCCCCGTCCCGGAGGATATCCAGAGACTGCTCAGCGAAACGGAACGCGCTCTGGAAGAGGGGATCAAAGCCGCCCACAGAGGCGGACATGTGCGGGATATTTCCGCCGCCGTGGAAAAGGTCGCCAACGCGGCGAAACTGGGCATCGTCCGGGAGTATGTGGGCCACGGCTGCGGGATCCGTCTGCACGAACCGCCGGATGTGCCCAACTTCACGCTTTTGCGGAAGGGCCCGGAACTGCAGAGCGGCATGGTGCTCTGCGTCGAACCCATGCTCAATCTGGGAACACACAAAGTCTATGTGGAACCGGACGGATGGACAGTCCGCACCAAAGACGGTGCGCCTTCCGCCCACTTCGAACACATGATCCTTATAACAGAAAACGGTACGGAGGTATTGACTCGTGTCTAAAGATCTCATCAAGGTCGATGGAGTCGTCCGGGAACTTCTCCCGAACACCATGTTCAAGGTCGAACTGCCCAACAAGCACAACGTGCTGGCCCACATCAGCGGCAAGATGCGCCTGAATTTCATCAGGATCCTGCCCGGGGATATGGTCACTCTGGAGATCTCCCCCTACGATCTCACCAAAGGCAGAATCATTTTCCGGCAGAAATAAGTTTTTTCTGCGCCGTTTCCAAAAGGAAAAACATGCGGAAAATCCGCACGTTCGGCGTCTTTATCGAAAAAAAGGCTTTTTCATGGAAAGAGCACTTCCTCTTCCTCCCTGCGAAAACGATTCCCTTCTGGAGATCCGGAATCTGAGCAAATCCTATTCCGGCGTCCGGGTTCTTTCCAACGTATCCTTTTCCCTGAAAAAAGGCACGGTCATGGGCCTCATCGGGGAAAACGGCGCAGGCAAATCCACTCTCATCAAGTGTCTCAACGGCGTAGTCTCCCCCGACGAAGGGACCATTCTTTTCGACGGGAAAGCCTATACGCAAATGACCATCCAAAAGGCTCTCTCTCTGGGGATCGTCACCATCCCCCAGGAGTTTACGCTTGCCGAGCACCTTTCCGTACGGGACAATATTTTTCTGGGCTGTGAATCAAAGAAGGCGGGCGGACTCTTTCTGGACCACGGGAAAATGCGGAATACGGCACGGGAACTTCTGGAAAGACTGGGGTGCAGTGTTTCCCCCGACGTGATCGCCGGGGAGCTGAATGTAGCCCAAAAGCAGATGGTGGAAATCGCAAGAGGACTCAACCGGCGCTGCCGGCTTTTCATCATGGACGAACCCAGCACCGTGCTCAACAGCGCGGAAACGGAAAAACTCTTTCAGGTCATTGCCCGCCTCCGGGAACAGGGGGTTTCCGTGATCTATGTCTCCCACAAACTCCGGGAGATCTCCGCAATCTGCGACGCCTTCACGGTCCTGCGGGACGGAAAATACATCACCGCAAGGGAAACCGCCGGGACCGCTCCCCGGGAAATGGCCAATCTCATGGTGGGAAGAGAGCTTAAAGACATCTACCCGCCCAAGATCCCCCTCCCCCCGCCGGACGCGGAGTGCATCCTTTCCCTGCAGGACGTTTCCGAAGAAACCCTCGTCAAAAATGTGACCTTTTCCCTTGCAAAAGGGGAAATTCTGGGCATTGCCGGGCTGGGCGGAGCGGGAAGAACGGAGCTTGCCGAAGGCATCTACGGGATCCGCAGATTCGTTTCCGGAAAGGTGTTCTTCAAGGGCAAGGAGATCAGGATCACCTCCCCGGAAGAGGCGGTGAAAGCGGGAATCGCCTACATCCCGGAGGACCGGCAGAAGTCCGGGACCGTGGGAGAGTTTCCCCTTGCATGGAACATTACACTGGTTTCCCTCGCGGAAAAATACTGCCGCATGGGGTTCATCGGAGAAAAAAAGGAGGAGTCCGCCGCGGAAAAATATATTGCAAAGTTTTCCATAAAGGCTCCCTCCGGCAGGATCCGGATGAATGAATTGAGCGGCGGAAATCAGCAGAAGGGGGTCCTTGCCAAAAGTCTGGATACAGCCCCTTCCCTTTTCATTTTCGACGAACCCACGAGAGGAATAGACATCAACTCCCGGAGCGAGATCTACTTTTTCATCCGCTCCCTTGCGGAAAAGGGGACGGCGTGCATCGTCATCTCCTCGGATCTGGAAGAGATCATCGGGCTCTGCCCCAGAACGCTGGTCATGCGGGAAGGAAGGATCGCCGGGGTTCTGGAAAACGATCACATCAACGAAAAAGAGATCATGTATCTGGCCACGGGAATACAACAACAGGAGAACTCATGGAACCCCTCACAGACGCCAAACGCCCGGCCCTGAAAAATTTTCTTGCCCGGAACCGTCCCTTCATCGCCCTTGTCGTGCTTCTCACGGCCTGCGCGATTTCCAATGAATATTTCCGCAGTCCCCAGAACCTGGTGAACATCACCCGTCAGGTGGCCTGTTCCGGGATCGCCGCGCTGGGAATGACCTTCGTCATCATCGCCGGAGGAATCGACCTTTCCGTAGGCTCTCTCCTGGCCGTTGCCGGCGTGGGAGGAGTCCTGTGCATGAATGAGATCGGCTCTCCTTATCTTGCCGTGGGAGCGGCCTTTCTCGTCCCGCTTCTCATCGGGCTTGCAGGGGGCGCCTTCAACGGTTTTCTCGTCACGGTGGGGAAGATCCCCAGTTTCATTGCCACCTTGGGCACGCTTTCCATCTACCGCTCCCTCTCCCTCTATTTCGCCAATGCGGGCACCGTCAGCAGCTCCAACGAGATCTTCCGGGAGGTGGGCAACTGCGTCCTTCTGGGGATCCCGCTTCCCACCTGGGTCTTTCTGGCCCTTGCCGCAGTTTTCGGCATCATCCTCAAACACACGGCCTTCGGGCGGCACGTCTGCGCCATAGGGAGCAACGAAAACGCCTCCCGCTACGCCGCCATCCGGGTAAGAATGGTGACCTTCGGCACCTATGTGATCGCCGGATTCTGTTCGGGGGTAGCCGCCTTTCTTTTCAGCAGCAGGCTCAACTCCATAAGCTCCACCAATGCGGGCCTTTCCTATGAACTGGACGCCATAGCCGCCGCCATCATCGGAGGCACTTCCATGAGCGGAGGAAAGGGCTCTATAGCCGGAACGGTGGCAGGCGTGCTCATTCTGGGGATCATTTCCAACGCCCTCGTGATGTGGAACGCGCCGGTCAACTTGCAGGGGCTGGTGAAGGGGGCGGTCATCATCGTTGCCGTGCTTATCCAGACCCGCAGGACGAAAAACTGAAGGCTGCGTTTTTTTTCAGTAGAAGCGGAAGTTTTCCACATCCACAAGCCCCTTGTCCGTGAGCTTGATCGCCGGGATCACCGGGAGCGGCAGAAAGGCAAGGGCCATGAAGGGATCCTCCAGCGCGCAGGAGGTTTCCTTCGCCTTTTCGAGGACGTTTTCGAAGGAGGAAAGGACCTCCTCCAGCGGAGCAATCGACATGAGTCCTCCCAGCGGCAGGGGGTGGAACGCAAGGACCTTCCCCTCTTTCACCACGGAAAAGCCGCCGCCCTCCCGGATCAGGAGATTGGCCGCCATGGCGATATCCTCGTCATTGGTACCCGTCACGCACAAATTGTGGCTGTCGTGCCCCACGCTGGAGGCGATGGCGCCGGAACGCATGCCGAATCCCTGCACGAAGCCTTTGCCGATGTTCCCGTTTTTCCCGTGCCGCTCCAGAACGAAGAGTTTCTGGATGTCCTTTTCCGGGTCGCCGTACAAAAATCCGTCTTTTTCCGGAAGAGCACAGGGGATCTTTTTCGTGATGAGATTGCCCGGAATGAGCCCGATCACGTCCCCCCTCCAATCCGAACTGCGTACGGCAAGGTCCTCCAAGGTGACCATGGGCCGTTTCACGCTTTTCAGGAAGGAAGGCGGAACCGGAGGGATCCGCCGGGAATCGAAAAGCGCTTTTTCCACATGTTTTCCCCCGGCAAAGGTATGCTCCACACGGCACTTTTCCAGACTGGAGAGCAAAACGATGTCCGCCCGCTTGCCGGGAGAGAGAATCCCCCGGTCGGGCAGCTCAAGAATGGTGGCGGCCGACCAGGTCGCCATGCGGTAGACGGCAAGGGGATCCGCTCCCTTTTCGATGCAGTGCGCGATCATACCGTCCATGTGGCCCCGCTCCCGGACGTCCACGGGGTTGCGGTCGTCGGTGCTGAAGGCAAGAAAGGGTGAGTTCTTGAGAGTGATGAGGGGGAGAAGCTCGTCCAGATTCCTTGCCGTGCTCCCCTCCCGCACAAGGACCCCCATTCCCCTTCTCATCTTTTCCAGGGCCTCCTCCAGAAGAGAGGATTCATGGCAGTTTTTCACGCCTGCGGCAATGTAGGCATTCAGATAGTTGCCGCTCACAAGGGGCGCGTGCCCGTCCACATAGGCGTCGAAGGAAAGTTTATTGATGACCTCTTCGTCCCGGAGAAGGACTCCCACGACATTCATCATCTCCCCCAGCCCGGAAACGTGCTTTTTCCTGAGATAGGAGGAAATCTCTCCGGAGGAAATTTCCGCGCCGGAGGTTTCCAGAGCAGTGGCGGGAACGCAGGAGCTCAGACGAATCAGAAGATCCATGACCATATGGTCCGCGCAATCGATGAAATAATCCCATGCGGCGGTTCCGAAAACGTTGGCCAGTTCATGGGGATCGCAGACGCCCGTGGTGATGCCGTGGGAAAGGACCCATTTTTCGTATTCCCCGGGACAAAGCATGGAGGATTCGATATGGGAATGGGCGTCGATGAACCCCGGCAGAGCGTAAAGGCCCTTGCCGTCGAACTCCGTTTTCGCCGCCAGACCCCGGCAGCAGGTCCCCAGAGAGGCAATGACGTTCCCGCAGACGAGAATGTCCCCCTCCTCCACGCTCCCGTCGGTCACATGAAAGATCTTCACGTTGCGGATGGCAAGATCCGCCTTCTCCACCCCCATAGCCTGGGCGACAAGCTTTTTCAGTTTCGCCGTCGTATTCACTTTCCGCTCCATTGTTCCCGTTTCGTTCCTCATGATGTCCGGACAAGTTACGGAAAGAATATACACCCTTCCCCGATCGTTTCAAGAGGCAAAAGAAAATTCCGCAGGCAAAATCCTTGCGCGGGAAAGGCAATTCCCCTTTCCCTGTCTTGAATTGCCGGAGAAAAAGAGTATATTTAGTCCGGTTTCACGCGCTTTTTTCGGGAATTTGCCATGAAAAACGAACCGTTCCGGCACAAGATACATATCGTTTCCTCCCATGAGGAAGTTCTGCTTCCCTGGGCGGAATACCGCCTTGCCTGCCCGGAAAAAGCTCCGCCCGCGGTGCTGGTGCTGGATCATCACACCGATGTCCTCCCCGCTTTCCGGGACGAAAAAGCCGTCATCAAAAAGGATTGCTGGATGGATCTATCTTTCCTGCGGGAAACGGTGAAAAAACTGCGTCACGACGAACACTTTCATTTTGCCGTTGCTTCCGGATTGGTGAAGGAGTGCATCATTTCCGCCTGCGTCAATGCGACCATCCCCGCTCATGAAGCGCTCAAGGTCCGGTGGGATGCGCGCTGGGGGGAGGAAAATAACGTCCTTGCCCAGCCGGGAAAGTACCGTTTTCTGGCGGAAAGCGTTCTGGAAACAAGGTATCTTGCGGCTCGATTCGGCGATACGCTTCCCGAACACTTTATTCTGGACATCGACTGCGACTATTTTTCCACCTTGAAAAGTCTCCTGCCGGAGGATCCCTCCTATTTCCGCAGGATGGTCTCTTCCGCCTCTCTTATCACGGTCTCGCTGGAAAGGGACTGGGTACGGCTTCTGCGTTTTCCCGGAGAAGGGTCGCTGAATTCCGAAAAGATCGTGGAAACCCTTTTCCCCGGACTCTCCGTCAATGAGAAAGGATAAGAAATGACACTTCTCCCGGACAGTACGGAAGAAAAATTTTCCTGCTTCGCAAGGAAGCACCCGCTGTTTTTCATCTTCTTTCTCCTTCTCCTTGTTCTCGCGTTCCTTTTCCGGATCGCCCCCCTGGGCCGCACGCCGGAATATGACGAGGTCTATACGATGACGCACTTCGTGCCCCTCTCCGTTTGGAAGATCTTCACGGAGGTGGCCACTCCCAACAACCACATGCTCCACACCCTTTTCGTCAAGCTCGTACAAGCCCCCGGGAGCGATTTCCATTATCTTTCTCTTCGCCTGCCCTCCGCCATTGCCGGAACGCTTTCCATCCTCCTTCTCCTCCTCTTCCGAAAGAATTTTCAAAGCCTGTACGGCGTCCTGTTCTCCATGCTCTTTTTCGCCTTCAACGGAGCCCACATCCACTTTTCCCGCACGGCAAGGGGGTACTCTCTCGTCACCTTTTTTCTGCTTCTTGCCCTGTTCGCCCTTTGGGAATATGACCGGAAAAGAAGGGAGAATGCGCCGGAAAAGACGCTGTGGCTTCTTGCCGGGCTCTACTTTTTTGCCGCACTTTCCTCTTCCGTAAGCGTGAGCGCAGGCGTCCTCTTTGCCTTCTCTCTGTCTCTGGCCTTTCTCCTCTTTTTCCTCCCGTGGAAGGAGTGGAAAAGCAAGGGAAAAACGCTTCTGAAAAAATATCTTCCTCTGGGAACTGCAGGCGTGCTTTTGGCCCTCCTTCTGGGCTCATACTATATCTCCCTTGCCCCGAAATTCGCCCGGGGCGGAAGCGATTTCGGCACCGAAAGCAATACGCTTTCCCTACTGGGAAAATTCCTTTGGGAAACCTTTTCCGAAAACGATTTCCTTTATCCCCTTCTTCTTGCTCTGGCGGGCCTCCTCCTGCCGGGAAAGGAGAGAAAAAGGATCCTCTTCCTTCTCTTTGCCTGTTTTCCTGTCCTTGCCGGAACGCTTCTCACGAAGACCGGGCCGCCCAGAGTCTATCTTCCCCTTGCCGCCTTCCTCCTGCCAGCGGCGGCCATGGGAGCGGAAAAGATCCTGCTTTTCGTTCAGGAAAAGTACGCCCTTTTCGCGGAAAGGGCGGGAAGAAACGTTCCGGACAAAGCGGAAAAGAGTGCGGGGATCCTCTTCTTTCTCCTGTTCCTTCTCCTTTTTGCCCCCGTCTATTTTACGGGGAGTTCCACGCAGGAAAACCTCATGACTTACGATATGAACCTTCTCTGCAATGCGCTGGAGGATGATCCCCGTCTGAAGGAGGTTCTGGCGGTCTTTTCCCCCACGGATTCGGTTGCGCTCAGAGCGATCCGGGGAAACGAGACGGAGAAAAAACTGATCCTGAAAGTCCCCGATGCAAACGCTCTTCTGCTTACGGAGGGAGCCGAAAGCATGGGAACAATGGACAAAAAAAGGGAAAAAAGCTCCCACATTCCCCTGCCCCGCATGAAAGGAGCCGTTCCAAAGCTCTTCATCGGGGGAAAATTCCTCCCCTGCATCCCCATGAGGAAAGTAGAGAAGCCCTACCGGGAAAACGAGGTCATTTTCCTTTTCGTATTCCTTGTGGAACCTTCCTTTGCCTCTCTCGTAAAAGAAATGCAAAATCTCAAGGGGTTCCGCCACCTCAATTACCTTCAGACCATCGTGGAGGATGCCCGCTATGCCGGACTTCTGGTTTCCAGGGCCGAAGAGGTGACCCTCACGCCGGAGGAGATGGCCGCTTTGGATGAAAAGACGGGAAGCAGGATCCGCTTCCGGCTCCTTCAGGAATAAAAATAACGTTTTCCGTCCATAAAAACGGAAAAGAAATTTTATTCTAAAATCGTGCAATCCATTTTATTTTAATATATTTCGCTTTTTCTTCTTTTCAAGTTCCTCTCCGAAAATTTTCCCAAAATAAACCCTTTTTCTCCCGTTGAAATTTGACATTCCGGTTATACATTTTCCTTACAACCGGGATCATCCTGTTCCATCAAAAACGAAAGGGGGAAACATGAACGAAAAAAACAACACGGAAAAGAAACTGGGCGTCATTCCGCTTGCCGCACTGGTGGTAAGCGCCATGATCGGAGGAGGGATCTTCAGTCTGCCGCAGAACATGGCGCAGTCATCCGCACTGCTGGCCGTGATCCTGGCATGGGTCGTCACGGGGATCGGCATGTTTTTCCTTGCCAATACCTTCCGGATCCTTGCCGACGTGAAGCCCGATGCCACGACCGGCATTTACGCCTACGCGCGACTGGGGTTCGGCCGGTTCGCCGGCTTCCAGATGGCCTGGAGCTACTGGCTGTGCAACATCTTCGGAAACGTGGGGTATGCCGTGCTCCTCATGGACGCCTTCGACTACTTCTTCCCGGGGAAATTCACGGGAGGAAACAATCTTCTCTCCATCGTCTGCGGGTCGCTGGTCATCTGGCTCATGAACTTCATCGTGCTCAAGGGCGTGCATCAGGCCGCCTTCCTCAACGTGCTGGGGACCATCGCCAAACTTGTGCCCATCTTCCTTTTCATTCTGGTCATGCTGTTCGTGTTCCGCTGGGACTGCTTCTCCCTGGACGTGCTGGGGCATGAGAACATCCCGGCAAAGGGGATCAGGGATCTGGGGTCGATCCTGGGCCAGCTCAAGGCCACCATGCTGGTCACCCTCTGGGCGTTCATCGGGATCGAAGGGGCCATCGTCATTTCCGACAAGGCAAAGGATCAGAAAAGCGTGGGGAGCGCCACTCTCATGGGGTTTCTGGGGTGTCTTGTCATCTATGCTCTTCTCTCCATTCTCCCCTTCGGCAGGATGCCCCAGCATGAACTTGCCGCTCTGACGAATCCCTCCACGGCGCCGCTGCTGCAGAGCGTGGTGGGGCACTGGGGCGGGACCGTCATGAATCTGGGGGTCATCATCGCGCTCCTTACCAGCTGGCTTGCCTTCACCATCATGATCGCCCAGATCCCCTATGCGGCGGCGCTGGACGGGACCTTCCCGAAATTCTTCCGGAAGGAAAACGTCAACGGAGTCCCCAATACCTCGCTTGTCACCACAAGCGTTCTCATGCAGCTGGCCATGATCCTTGTCTACTTTGCCAACAATGCGTGGAACACCATGCTTTCCGTGACAGGGGTAATGATTTTGCCGCCCTATCTGGCCTGCACGCTCTATTTGTGGAAGCTCTGCTTCAAAGGGGAGTACCCGAAAAAAGCCGCGGTCGCCCTGCCCTTCGCCTGCGTCTGCGGGGCCGCGGGAACCGTTTACGCCCTCTGGATGATCTATGCCGCAGGTCTGAAATACCTTCTCATGGCCTTCATCTTTCTTGCTCTGGGGATCCCCGTGTTCATCGCCGCGAGGAAGGAAAATTCCTGCTGCTGTACGTCTGAAGCGTGCGGGGAAAACGGAGAAAACAAAGAAGGCGGGGAGAAGGAAAGGGTTTTCAGCAGAAAAGAATTCTGCTTCATGATCCTTGTGCTTCTCTGCGCCGCTGCCGCCATTGTCTCCTTTGCGGCGGGGAAAGTAAGTTTGTAAAACGATCCCGTCCCGGGAAGGGAATGAGAAATCACAACGAAAGGGGGAAAAATGAACAGAGAACTGGAAACACGCAACGTTCTTCTGCTGGAAGAAAAGACGGCGGGCGACTGCGCCCTTGCAAACACCATGAAGAAGATCCGCAAGGCCCTGAAGGAAAAATTCATCACCACGAGAAGGGTGTGTTCCTACCGGGACGCCCTATTGCTGGCGGAAACCGATATGGATGCGGACTGCTTTCTCCTTCAGATCCCGGCGGAACCGGACGACGAACACAAGGAAAAGCTTCTTTCCCTTCTGAACAAGATCCGGGAAAGGGAGAGCAAAGTCCCCGTATTCCTGCTGGCGGCGGGAGAGGAGGATCCGGCAAAAATCGCCTCCTGCATCATGGAAAAGACCGATGAAACCGTCTGGATCTTCGAGGAAAGTCCCGTATTCATCGCAGGCAGAGTGGAAAGCGCCGTAAGGAAGTACCGGGAAGGGCTTCTTCCGCCGCTCATGAAGGCCATCTGGAAATACAACGAGGAAAATCACGAATACTCCTGGGCGGCTCCGGGCCATCAGGGGGGCGTAGGCTTCACCAAGGATCCCGCAGGGAAGAAATTCTACGACTTCTACGGGGAAAATCTCTTCCGCACGGATACGGGGATCGAACGCAGCAGCATCGGATCGCTTCTGGACCACGAAGGGGCTTTCGGAGAGAGCGAAAAGTATGCGGCAAAGGTCTTCGGCGCCCATTACAGCTTTTCCGCCGTGGTGGGCTCTTCCGGCTCCAACCGGACCATCATGCAGTCGGTCCTTTCCACCGGGGATGCCGCGCTCTGCGACCGCAACTGCCACAAATCCATCGAGCAGGGGCTGATCCTCAGCGGGGCAAAGCCCGTCTATATGCTGCCCACAAGAAACTGCTACGGCATCATCGGACCCGTCCCCATGAAGGAAATGGAGGAGAAAGCCGTCCGGAAAAAGATCGAGGAAAGCCCCCTCCTCCCGGATAAACACGTTCCCGTATCCTATGCGGTGCTTACCAACTGCACCTACGACGGGCTCTGCTACAACGCCGTGAAGGCCGAATCCATTCTGGGAAAGAGCAGCGAGGTAGTCCATTTCGACGAGGCGTGGTATGCTTACGCGAGGTTCAACGGGATGTACAAGGACCACTTCGCCATGCACGGAGCTCCCTGCGAACACAAAGGACCCACCGTTTTCGCCACCCATTCCACTCACAAACTGCTTAACGCCCTCTCCCAGGCCTCCTACATCCACATCCGGGAAGGCAGGAAAAAACTGGATCCCTTCCGGTTCAATCAGGCGTATATGATGCACAGCACCACCTCCCCGCTCTATGCCATAAGCGCTTCCAACGATATTTCCACGGCCATGATGGAACGCTCCGGGAATACGTTGATCGCCGACGTGATCTCGGAAGCCGTGGACTTCCGGCAGAGCACGGCGCGCCTTTGCCGGGACTTCACCAACAGGGGCTCCTGGTTCTTCAAGGTGTGGAACGCGGAAAAGGTCTTCGATCCCGCCAGGGGGAAAAGCGTGGATTTTGCCGACGCTTCAAGGGAACTTCTCGTCAACGATCAGAACGTATGGAAACTTTCCGAAGAGGATCCCTGGCACGGATTCGGCGAGCTGGACGAGGACTGGGTCATGCTGGATCCGGTGAAAGTAAGCATCCTTTCCCCCGGCATGGAAAGAGACGGTTCCTTTTGCGGAAACGGGATCCCCGCCTCCCTTGTGGCCTCCTGGCTCTACCGGGACGGGATCGTGCCCACGCGCACCACGGATTTCCAGCTCATGTTCCTCTTTTCCATGGGGATCACCCGGGGCAAATGGAGAACGCTGGTCAACTCTCTTTTGAGTTTCAAGAAGGCCTATGACGAAGATCTCCCCCTGCGGGAGGTCCTGCCGGAACTGTGCTGCTCCTATCCGGAAGCCTACAGAAAATGCACCATGAAAACCCTTGCCGCAAGAATGTACGAATTCATCGTCCGGGAAAATCCCGAATCCCATCTGGACGAGGCCTTCCGCACTCTGCCGGAGCAAATATGCTGTCCCCGGTCCGCCTATGAATCCATCGTGAAGGGAGAGGTGGAGCTTGTGCCGTCGGACCGCCTTGCCGGCAGGGTGGCGGCCAATTCCGTCATTCCCTATCCGCCGGGGATCCCCATGCTCATGTCCGGGGAAAAGTTCGACGGGACGAAGGAGAAGCCCGGTCCCCAGACGCGCTATCTTGCCGCGCTGGAAAAATGGGACGCTGCGTTTCCCGGATTCGAACACGTCATCGAAGGAACGAAAAAGGAGAACGGCAAATACTGCGCTCTCTGTCTTCTTCCGGACAAGGAGTAGCCGCTGTCCGCAGACCATACGGTACGGGGCCTCCCCCGTACCGTTTTTTGAATTGATGCGGAAATCCGCAGAAAACGTTTTACTGGCGGAGAAGGTATTCCTTCACCGCGGAGGCGGAAAGCGGCCACTTCTTGATCTCCCGGTCGCCGAGAATGATGATGCCTTCCACCACGCCCTTTCCCATGTATTCCCGCGCCTTGTCCAGCTGGTAGCGCAAAATCTCGGGAGGATTCCCCATGTCCGCTCTGCCGTATTCGTGGAGGAAGATGCCCTGAATGATGGGTTTGCCCGGGAAATTTTCCTGACAGCGGGCGATGTGCTCGTCGTAATCCAGGATCTCGTCCCTGTTCCAGAACCAGAAGTTGACCACGTCGATGTAATCCTGCACCAGCTGGAAGTTCCTTACGGGCAGTTCATGGGCATAGACGACGCCGTAAACCTTGAGCGCCGGATTGTGTTTTTTCACGCCGCGGCAGATCTTTTCGTACCGTTCCGGAAGAAGGATGCGGTTGGTGCCCGTGCAGTAGTCGTCGCACATGGCGCCCACGATGTTGGGGTATTTGAGGGAGAGTTCGCTCAAAAGGACCGCGTTCTCCTCTTCGGACCGGTAGAGCGCCCCTTCCGTGCGGCAGTTGGCGTTCACCTGACAGAGCATTTTCTTGTATTTGGCGTGCATCTGCATCATGTGATCGGTGGTGGGGCCATAGACGTACACCACGTTTTCCGCCTGAAAATAATCCGCGCCCCTTACGAGGGTGTCATCCGCCATGCTCCCCCCCCACT
>JAGAEF010000291.1 GCA_017613255.1 Lentisphaeria bacterium | reverse complement strand
TAAGCCCATGTTCAGCGGCCGTTTTTCCCGCTGAACATGGGCGCAATAACAATGCACGCGCAGAAACTACCCAGCCACCTGACGCTTCTGCATGAAAAAGTGTGGGGGTTCAGGGGGAGAGAAAAAAGCGCAAGCGCGTTTGTCTCTCCCCCGAAAACGCTTCAGCTGGAATCATGAGGCGTGTTTTTGCCGCCAGCCCTCAAAAAACCTCTCGGCTGGACCTGCCGGCGGTGTTTTTTCGCTCTGCGTTCCCCTCTTGCTTCTTTCCTACTTTTTCTTCCTCAGTTTCATGGGGGAAAAGCCGTAGATCGTCTTGAAGGCCCTGCTGAAGGAAAACTGGTCCGCGTATCCGCAGAAGGCGGCGATCTCCTTGATGGTGTTCTTTCCGGAAAGGATCCATTCGGCACTGCGCAGAAGTTTGGTGTGCCGGATGAATCTCCCCGGGGACATCTTTCTGCCGGAACAGTCCTCCATGGAGGAAAAGAGCCGCAGAAGCGTGGTGGCGCTCACGTTGAACTGTTTGCAAAGCTGCCGGATGGAAAGTTTTTTGTCCAGGTTCCGGGAGATGTATTCGGTGATTTCGTCGGTGAGAGTAGCGTGTTTGGGCGGTCCTTCCACTTTCGCGGAAGCCTTGTTCATCAATCTGGCAATAAGCCAGGCCAGCGCCATGCGGGCATCCGTCTGATCCACATGCCCGCGTCCGGCAGGAAAACTTCCCCGGCAGATCGTTTCGAAGAGCCTGCATTCGATTTCGTCGGGCTTGAACACCCTGTTTTTCAGCGGCAGGATGGAGGCGGTCCCGCCGGGAGCTTCCATGAAGTTGATGCAGAGAAGTTCCCATTTTTCCCCGGGGGCCGGAGGAAGCTCGTTGTGCCGCTGGTAGGGGAAAACGAAAAAGAATTCGCCGGGATGAAGGGTGAGGGTGTGATTGTCCAGCCGGCTGGAGGATTTCCCCGAAAGAAGAAACTTGATCACGTACCGGTGATGCTGTTTGAGTCCGTCCGTGTAGCCGGCGTCATCGGTTTTCCAGACATAGAGGTTGTCCGGCTGGAAGAACCCGGAAAGCTCCATATCGTGGGAGTAGTACCCCCAGGAGTCTTCCGGGCGGCCCACGTCGGCAAGAAGCGCTTTGAGTTTGTCGCAGAAAATCCGTCTCGCCATAAGCGTTTATCCTTTGGCAAAATCCTCCCGGATCTTTTTAAGCTCCTCGGGGATCCTGATATGCTGGGGGCAGTGCTTCATGCACTTGCCGCAGTTGACGCACTCTTCCGGGCCGCTGCCTTCCGGAAGCGCCTTCATTTTCGCAAGGAATTCCGCCCGGTTCCCCTGCAGTTTGTACTCGTTGTAGATGGAAAATATGGCGGGGATCCTCACCCCGGCGGGGCAGGGCAGGCAGTAGCGGCAGGCGGTGCAGGGAACGGCAAGACCCTTTTCGTAGGAGCCTATGGCAAGGGCTAACGTGGTGCGCTCTTCCGGAGTAAGGGGTTTGAAGTCGGTGAAGGTTTTGATGTTCTCCTCCAGATGCTCCATTCTGCTCATGCCGGAAAAGACGCAGAGCACGTTGGGGAGGCTTCCCACATAGCGGAACATCCAGGAGGCCACGGACGCCTCCTTGTTGCTGTTTTTCAGGATCGTTTCCGCATGTTTCCCCAGCCGGACAAGGGAGCCGCCCCGCAAAGGCTCCATGACGAAGGCGGGGATCCCGTTCTCCGTCAGGATCTCGTACTGCTCTTTGGAGCGGTAGTTTTTCCAGTCCAGCGCGTTCACCTGAATGAGGGCGAAATCCCACTTTTTCGCCTTGACGATCTCCTTAAGCACCTCCGGTTTGTCGTGGAAGGAGAATCCCAGATGGCGGATCCTGCCCTCTTTCTTCATCCTCTCAAGGAATTCATAGGTCTTGAGTCTCTGCGCCGTGGCCCAGTTCCTTTTGCCCAGAGAGTGGATGAGATAGAAGTCGAAATAGGGCGTCTTGCACCGTGTCAGCTGTTCCTGGAAGATCTTTTCCACCCCCTCGGGAGTTCTGGCGTACCAGGGCATCTTGCTGGAAAGCGTGAAGCTTTCCCGGGGGTATCTGCTTAAAACTTTGCCCACGAATTTTTCGCTCTCCCCCTTGTGGTACATATGGGCGGTATCGAAGTGGTTGAGGCCGCATTTCAAGGCTTTGTCCACCATTTCCGAGGCGGTTTTTTCGTCGATGCTGCCGTCGGAAAGCCGGGGGAGCCGCATCATGCCGAATCCCAGCATGGGAAGGGTTGTCCCCGTATTCTTGTACCTTCTTCTGTCCACTTTTCCGGCACTGCGGATGGCTTCGGGAAGCGCTCCCAGTCCGGTAACTGCGGAAAGACGGGCGAAGGGCGCAAATGCACCCGCGGCAAACATGGTCTTGAGAAATTCTCTCCGGTTCATGACGACTCCTTTTTTTGGGGGGTGGTTTTTATGGAAACACAGGGGGAGAGGATTTTTTACTTCTTCCTGCTCATCATCTCCCGGATCTTTTCTTCCAGTTTCTTCTGCGCCAGGATGGGATCATTGCACCCCTCCACGCTCTTTTCCAGCGGGCAAAGCCCCGAGCGGTCCCGGTTGAGGATCCGGGGGACAAGAAGCGTGTGGGAGGTCTCTATCCCGTGTTTTTCCAGAAACGCCTTCCCGTCCTCGCTCATGACCTCCCCGTGGACTTTCCGGACCTTTCCGTTGATGGCAATGGCCGCCGCGGCTCTGCCGATGACCTTGTCCACGATGAAGCCGCCCGCCATTTCGTTCTTATGCGCCTTGTAGAGCCGCAGAAGGGGACTCACCCCGCGCCCTTTTTCCGCATGGACGATCTCACCGTTCCGAATGAGGACGCACTCGGCTGTTCCATCCAGAAGCATGGTTCTTGCCGCTTCGAAATTCGTCTGCAAACCGGCTTTCTTCGATACGCAGGAACATAAACTCAAACCCGCAAGAACACACATGCCCCACACAATGATCTTCTTCATTTCTCTCCTCCTCCGTTATCCGGCGGTGCAGCCGTATCTTTTTTCAAGGTGATTTTCGTCATGACGATCTGTTTGCGAATTTCTTCCATGCGGATGGCGGGGGGATTGGCCGGACAGGCCTTGAGACAGGAGCCGCACCCGATGCAAAGGTCCTTTTTCACCGGGCGGGGCGTGCCGTTTTTCCGCAGGACGATGGCGTTTACCGGGCAGGCCGCCGCGCACAGCCCGCAGGTTTCCTCATCCTGAAAGGCAATGCAGTTCTTTGGAAGATGCACGGCCTGGGCGATCTTGCAGTTCCGCTTTTCCGTCAGCGTAAGGTTTTTCAGCGCGCCTGCGGGGCAGACTTCGATGCACTTGCGGCAGTCGAAATTGCATGCTCCGTCGCCGAGGACCAGAGAGACCGGACCGGTCCCTCCCTTTGCCGGACGGATGATCTTTTCCGGACAGGAGGCGGTGCAAAGCTGGCAGGCGGTACATTTCCGCAGGAAGGTCGCCAGATCCCCCGCTCCCGGCGGCAGGATCCCCGATGCGGGGAATACGATTTTTTTACCATATTTTTCCGCCGCGAAAGCGCCCAGACGTCCCAGAATCATCCCGCCCACGAAGACACCGCCTTCCGCAAGGAATTTCCTGCGGGTTTCATCGGGGGGAGGGGGAAGCTTTTTCCTGCTGAAGGAGAGCCCGCCCGCCGGACACACGCTCAAGCACTTGAGACACCGGACGCACCGGGCGTTGTCGATCTCTCCTTTGGCAGGATCCATGCACCCTGCGGGGCAGTTTTTCACGCATTTGCCGCACTTCACGCACGCTTCATTGAACTGGAGAAGAAAGTACCCTTTTTCCGCGAAAAGCCCCAGAACGGTTCCCACGGGACAGATGTTGGCGCAGAAGAACCGCTTCTTCCAAAGGGCGAGAATGGTGATGACAGGAAAGATCACCAGCGCGGAAAGGGAAAGACTTCTCACCATCCTCCCGAAAAGGGAGTAGGGATCCAGCAGAAGAAATCCCAGATTGCAGGAAGAGATCAGAAGTCCGAAGACGATCCCCGCAATGAGAAGGCGCGTTTTGCGCAAGTCCTTCCCGGAAGAGCATTTCGTGGGGACGAGAGCAACGATCTCCTGCCACGTTCCCAGAGGACACAAGAGCGAACAATAGAATCTACCCGCAAAAAACGCCGCAACGGTCAGCACGATAAGCGAGCCGACGGAAAGCGTTGCGGCAAGGGCCATGCTCCGCATGGCGGCGGGGGCATACTGGAGCTTGAGAAGACGAGAAAACTCTTCCCTGCGGAGACGAAACACGCTTAAGATGAGGGAAAAAACCAGCAAAGCGGCCAGGAGC
>JAGAEF010000290.1 GCA_017613255.1 Lentisphaeria bacterium | reverse complement strand
TTCCGGGCAGTACCCGGTTGATCTGGCGTTGTGGTGCAAGGTGGGGATATTTGTCCCCCGGCCGATATAGCGTTGTGTTTCCGGGCAGTACCCGGTTGATCTGGCGTTGTGGTGCAATGTGGGGATATTTTCCGCCCGGCCGATATAGCGTTGTGTTTCCGGGCAGTACCCTGTCGGGGGGATGCGTATTTCCAGCCGTCCCTGCCTATTCGGCCTTTCCGGCCTGTTTACCCTCCATAGCGCAAAGCGCGGCGGAGGGTCCGGCCTATTCCCCAGCCAGAGCTGGAAACTTCTGCCGTGTTTTTTCGCTCTGCGTCCTCTTGTGACTTGCCGTTCTCAGTCCTGCACTCTTGCGGCACGATTGCGCAGAAGCAGATCGGCGACGACAAGGGCCGCCATGGCTTCCGCAACGGGCACGATGCGGGGAACAAGACAGGGATCATGCCGCCCGACGATCTCCAAAACAGTCTCCTCCCCCCGGAGATTCACCGTCTTCTGGGGGGAAGCTATGGAGGGCGTGGGCTTGACGGCAAGACGGAAGGTGACCGTGTTCCCGTTGGAGATCCCGCCCAGGATCCCGCCGGCGTGATTGCTCAGGAATCCGGAAGGATCCATTTCGTCATTGTTTTCCGAGCCCCGTTTTTCCGCAACGGCAAAGCCGTCTCCCACTTCCACGCCCTTGACTCCGCCAATGGACAGGAAAGCGTGGGCAAGAAGGGCGTCGAATTTATCGAAGACGGGTTCCCCCAGTCCCGGAGGAAGCCCCAGGATTTCGCCGGAAACGATCCCGCCGATGCTGTCCTTGTTTCCGGCGGCCTCCCGGACGGCAAGGATCATTTTTTCGGCGGCAGCGGGATCCCCGGAGCGCACGATATTCTTTTCCACCTCTTCCCATCGGAAGGGAGGATTTGCCTTCACCTTCCCGATCTGGGAAGCGCACGCCCGCACGGAAATGCCGGACTCCCGCAGGAAAAGTTTCGCGACGGCTCCGGCGGCGACCCTTGCGGCGGTCTCCCGCCCGGAGGAGCGGCCTCCGCCCCGGTAGTCCCGTATCCCGTACTTTTTGAGGTAGGTATAGTCGGCGTGTCCCGGCCGGAAAAGCTCTGCGATATTGGCATAGTCGGAAGAGTGCTGGTCGCCGTTGCGCAGAAGGATGGCGATGGGGGTCCCTGTGGAAACACCCTCGAAAACGCCGGAAAGGATCTCGCAGCGGTCGGATTCCTTCCTTGCGGTGCTTACCGCGGATTGTCCCGGTCTGCGCCGGTCCAGCTCCTTCTGGATAAAGGCTTCGTCCACGGGGATCCCGGAAGGCACGCCGTCCACGATCACGCCCAGAGCGGGCCCGTGAGACTCGCCAAAGGTAGTCGCTCTGAATAGGGTTCCAAAAGAATTGTTCATGTTTCAACCTCTGTTTTTCCACCGTTTTCCGCACGCTTCCCAAATCTGTTCGGCGTTGGAAAGCGGCGTGCTTTTCCCGTCGGCGCGGATCACGATATCCGCCCGTTTTTCAAAAAGAGCGCGGCGTTCCGCGTTCATGCGGCAAAAGGCTTCGAAGGGATCCTTTTCCTGCTGGAGGAAGGGGGGCAGCCCTTTTCGCAGGATCCGCTGGAAGGCGATCTTGTCGGGGACATCGATGCAGACGATCAGTCCAGCGTTTTGAAAATCGCTTTCCGTAAGGAAGGGATTGCTCAAGGCGCCTCCCCCCAGCGCAAGGATCCCCTTTTCGTCATATTCCCAGAGTTTCCGCAGGATCTTCGCCTCGAACTTGCGGAAGGACTCCTCCCCCAGTTCCCGGTAGATCTCCCGTACGGAAAGATTCCTCCCCGCGGCAAAGCTGTACTCCTCCCGGAGGACGTCGTCGGAATCCTGCCAATGGACGGAGAGCAGCATGGCAAGGGCGTTGGCCGCCGAACTCTTTCCGGCGTGCTTTATCCCGCAGATATTGATGTTTTCCAAAAGGGTCATTTTCTCCGCCTCTCTCCCGATCTCTTTACAATACAGCCCCAGGAAGGATTTTTCAACCTCTTTTCCCATCCCTTTCCCGCAAAAAGATTTGAAAAGGACGGGGGAAGAGGGTATATTGAGAACGTATTTTTACGCTCGATTTCAGCTTACGGAAGGTTTTTTTATGCAGAAACGCGTTTTTCCCGCCCTGAAGGGCATTTGCAGTGAAAGCGGATTCAAAATGGACAACTGCTGGGTCTGGTGCGGCTCCGCCGTAAGGGAGGAGGGCAAAGGCATCCACCTTTACGCAGCACGCTGGGGGAAGGATTACCCCATGCTGGAAGGATATGTTTTCAACTCCCGTATCGTCCACGCTTTTTCGGAAAAGCCGGAAGGGCCCTACCGCTTTCTGGAGGAGATCCTTCCCTGCGGAGACAGCACGAAATGGGACGGACGCATGGCCCACAATCCCGCCATCGTGAAGTACGGGAACGAGTATCTTCTCTACTACATCGGCAGTACCTACGAAGGAGAGCCCACTCCCGCCGCCGAAGTGAAAGAGAACAGGACCATGCTCAATGCGGTCTACGACAGGATCTGCATAGGGGTGGCAAGAGCCCCCTCCCCCGGCGGCCCGTGGAAGGTCTGTCCCCATCCCGTCCTCACCCCCCGGTCCGATAAATGGGACAACTGGATCGTCACCAATCCCGCCCCCTGCGTCCTGCCCGACGGAAGGATCTTTCTCTACTACCGTTCCAATTCCAGGATCGGCCCCATCGGGCTTGCCGTCTTCGAGGATCCGGAAGGGGAGGCGAAACGGTTCGACATGCCTGTGCTCACCAGAGAGATGCTTGTGGAAGATCCCTTCGTCTGGCACAATGGAGAGCATTTCGAAATGATCGCCAAGGATCTTTCCGGACGTCTCACCAACGAGCGTCACGCCGGAGCCCATTTCGTTTCCCGGGACGGGCTTCAATGGGAGTGCATCGGGAAAGCCTATTCCCGCAACATCGTCATGGACGGGAAAAGGATGGTTCTGGGGTGTCTGGAGCGTCCCCAGATCCTTTTCGACGCCAACGGGAATCCGGAGGCGCTCTTTGCCGCCGTCGCGGACGGGCCCGGCGGGTTCGATCACGCACTCAACACATGGAATCAGGCGTTTTTGCTGGAAAAGGAGAAATAAACATGTTTTCCCGGGAAAAAGAAGAAGCTTTGCAGAAAGTTCTGGATGAATACACCTCTTCCGGAAAGGAGTGCGGGTGCCAGCTTGCCGTATACGAGAACGGGAAACTTTGTTGTGATCTTGCCTCCGGATGGACCGATGAAACAAGAAGAAAAAAGGTCGATACGGAAACGCTCTTCCCCGTCTTTTCCGTCGGGAAAGGGGTGGTCACCACCCTTGTGCATATCCTCCACGAAGAAGGTCTTTTGGACTATGACGCCCCCGTGACGAAATACTGGAAGGAATACGGAAAAAACGGCAAGGAAAAAACTCTTGTGAAGGATATCCTCTCCCACCGGGCGGGGCTTTCCCTTCTTCCCGGAAAAAGGGAGTGTCCGGGAGACCGGTACGACTGGGACCTCCTGTGCCGTCTTGCGGAAGAGGCGGCCCCCACTTCCCCCATAGGCGGAAAACAAATGTACCATGCGGCCATCTACGGCGTTCTCGCAGGCCGCCTTGCGGAGTGCGCCTCCGGGCGGAACATTACGGAACTCCTGCGGGAAAAGATCTTTTCTCCCTTGAAAATGGAGAGAATGTTCTTCACCCTTCCCCGGGAAAATTACGGGAATCTTGCCCGCATCACCAATACGGAGTACCCCTTTCTTCTGGACCACAACGAACCCTACTGCCTTTCCGGGCTGAATCCCTCCTCCAACTGTACCTGCAACGCAAGAAATCTTGCCATGATGTACGCTTCCCTCGTGGGGGACGGGTTTGAAGGGAAACGGCTCCTTTCCGATGAAACCATCGAAGAAGCAACCGTATTGTGCCGCAGTGCGGACGATCCCGTCCTTCCGGGGCAATGGAGCACCTTCGGGCTGGGATATGTGCTCTGCGGTCCTCCGGAAGACCGGGGAAGACTTTTCGGGCACGGCGGCGCCTGCGGAAGCGAAGGATTTGCCGACAGGAAAACCCTTCTTGCCGTGGGATTCACCAAAAACAGGGAACTTCCCACCCATCCCGTGCATGAGATCCGCAACCGGATCTCGGAAATTCTGGAAATCCCCTCACGGGTGTGGTGAAACCTCCTCGGCAGGAGGGCAGGAGGGCTCTTCGTCCTCCTCCGCGGGATCTTCGGGCTCCTGCTCCGCGGCGGCGGAAAGGGCAATGCCGAAGGAGAGCATCACGGAAAGAAGAGAACTTCCCCCGTAGCTGAGCATGGGAAGCGTGACTCCCGTGGCGGGCAGAAGAACGCAGTTGACGCTGATGTGCAGAAGCGCCTGAAAGAAACAGAGCATCCCCGCGCAGAAGACATACAGTCTCCCACACTCCCCTTTCGTCTTCCAGGAGATCAGGGTGAAAGCGATCCCCAGCCCGGCAAAGATGAGGATCACAAGAGTGCTCCCGGCAAAGCCGGTAAGTTCCACGAGGGAGGCGAAAAGGGAGTCGGTATGAGGAAGAGGCAGATAGTTTCTCGCCCACAGCGCCGTCCCCGCTTCCGACCCGGTCAAGCCGCCGTGGGCAAGCGTGTACTGGAACTGCCGCATGTGCCAGGAACTCACCCCCGCCCCGTCGGGATCGAAGAAGGCGAGAATGCGCATAAAGGCATAGTCGTGCCGGAAGATGAAGGCAAGGGCGCATACGAACAGCGCCGCCAGCGCCAGAAGGAACGCCTTCATGGAGCCTTCCCGGGAGGCCGCCACAATGAGGAACGCGCCGAAAAAGACGACCGCCGAACCGAAATCGGGCTCCCGCATGAGAAGAAACAGGAAGAAGAAGGTGAAGCAGAGCATGAGGAAAAATCCCCCTGTGCCGATCTTTTTGCGCTTCGTGGCGAAAACGGTCAGGGCGAGCAGGAAAAAGACCTTGGCAAGTTCCGAAGGCTGAAAAGAGAGATTGCCCGGGAGGACAAGCCACCCCCGCATGCCGTTGACCCGGCTCCCGAACAGAAGGACCGCCACAAGCAGCAGAGCGGAAAGGAGCGCAAGGAAAGGAGCGCTTCTCCGGTAGAAGCGGAAGGGGACCAGGGAGGAAAGGACGAAAAGAAGAGAGCCCGCCCCCAGCCAGCCCAGCTGCCGCAGGGCGAAGTAGAGAGGAGCTTCCCCGGCGATCCGGGCGTTGTAGATGGAAAGACATCCCAGAAGCCCGCCGCAGAGCAGGAGAAGAAAGACCAGAAGAGGGAGAAGATCCCGCTTCTTCCTTCCCGCCGCAGGGACTTGGTTTTTATCGTTTTCCGCCATGATTCCCTCCCCCCGGCATTCCTGCGGGAAGCGTTTTCCCCTGCCGGATCTCTTCGACGCTCAGGGGAAGACGCAGGTCTTTCCCGTTGACAGCCTGCGTTCCGCCGATGGTCTCGGTGACCCAGAACCCGTATTTATCCAGCATGACGTTCACCCTCCCGGGAGCCCCCCGCAGAAGGGCATCATACTCTTTCTCCAGCCCGCTTTCCCCCCGCAGGATCCCGTTTTCGTCGGGCACGGTCTTTCCCAGAGACATTAGAAACGTTTCGGGCAGTCCGGGAACGGCCGTTTCCCGGAAAAAGACGGCCTTCACGGTGAAATCCCGCTCCTTTTTCTCCTTTCCCGCATAATAGACGACCTCGTCCGCGCTCAAGTCCTTTTTCAGGATCATGCCGCAGTACAACCCTTCCGGATTGATCCCGGGAACGTTTCTGACGGCCTCCGGCGGCAGCTGGAAAAGGAAGGAGGGATAGCGTTCTTTCAGTCTCGCCCTCCTCCTTTTGCGCGCCTCCAGAGAGGGATGCACTCTTGTAAGCACAAGATCATACCGCAGACGGGTAATAAGGATGGGCACGTTGTTTTTGTCCCGGATGGCCCCCCGCATGGGCGGAACACGATACGTCTTCCAGCCCAGTTTCCGGCTTTCGGCACGGTACTTTTCCTTTTTCCACACCGAATAGTAAAATACATGGCAGGCGGCAAGAAAAGCCCAGAAAAGCAGGAAGGAAAGGATGAGAAACGTCCTCTGCCGGAAACGCACGATCTTCATTTCCTCCCCCTTTCCGGCAGGGAAACGCTTTCCGGCGCGGATGCCGCCCGCAGGAAAACGGGAGCGGAGCGGTTCACCGCCTTGAGCCAGTCGTCTTTTCTCTCTTCCCGGACGCCCTCCCGGTGGGCCATGACCATATCGAAGGCGGCCTCCCTGGTCCTCGCCTCGATGAGAGGGCGCCAGAGCCCGTAGGCCACGAGCTTCAGGGCCGTAAGGCACAGCAGGACGAGGACAAGGAACGTCACGCAAAACACGAGGGAAGACCGTCTGATCTTCCAGATTTTTTCCGTAATGTCCGTTTCTTTCATGTTCGGTCCTTTTCCGGCGCCCCGGCTCCTTCGATTCACGGGCAATATATTCTTCTTTTCCGCAAATGCAAGTTTAAATTTGCAGAGTTTTCCCGCAAAAAGAAAAAATGAGGCTTTTCCGTGCTTTTTCCACTTGCAGGAAACCGTTTTTTGTGGTATATTGCGGGAGAGAAAAAAAACATGACGGACAGAAAAGGAAATTTTCATGCCTTTCCCCATCGAAGAAAAACTGGTCATCGGAGTGGCTTCCAGCGCGCTCTTCAAACTGGACGAAGCCGACGAGATCTTCCGCAGAGAGGGCCTTTCCTCCTACCGGAAGTATCAATACGAACACGAAAAGGACCTTCTGGAGCCGGGGATCGCCTTCCCCTTCATCCGCAGGTTCCTGGAGCTCAACAAGCTCTTCCCGGAGGTGGAGCCCGTGGAAGTGGTGCTTTTGAGCCACAACGACCCGGATACGGGGGTGAGGGTCTTCAATTCCATCGACCACTACCAGCTGGATATCTGCCGGGCCGCCTTCACCACGGGCAACTCCCCCTTCCAGTACATCCCCGCCTATAATGTGGCCCTTTTCCTTTCCGCAAACGAATCCGACGTGCGGGAGGCGCTCTCCCGGGGGTATCCCGCGGGCAGAGTGCTGGACAGCCGCCTCAACGACGATCCAAACGACAGGGAGCTGCGGGTCGCCTTCGACTTCGACGGCGTCCTTGCCGACGACAGCGCGGAATCCGTTTACAAGAATTCCGGCATCAACGAATTCTATCTTTCCGAATCGGAGAAGGCGGATGTCCCCCACTCTCCGGGTCCCCTGGCGGATCTTTTCACCAAGCTGGGCAGGATCCGGATCCTGGAGGACGAAAAGTGCAAAAAGGATCCCTCCTGGAAACGGTTCCTCAAGACCGCCATCGTCACCGCCCGCAGCGCACCCGCCCACAGAAGAGTGGCGACCACCCTGCGGAAATGGGGCATCACCGTGGACGAAACCTTTTTCCTCGGCGGCATGAACAAGGGAAGGATCCTTTCCCAGCTCCGCCCCCATATCTTCTTCGACGATCAGAAGTCTCCCCATCTGGAAATGGCCAAGTACTACACGCCGTCCGTCCATATCCCCTTCGGCGCGGGTGCTTCCGGACACGGGAAAGAAGAAAGATAACCGAAATATAAAGACGACGATCCTTCATCCAACGGGAGAATAAAAATGGCAGTACAGAAAATCACCTTGATAGGCGCAGGCAAAATGGCCACGGCCATTGCTTCGGGCCTGCTGAAAAGCGGCATGAAAAAAGAGAACATTTCCGCCTTCGACATTTCCCCGGAAGCGGGGAAAAAATTCGAAAAGGCAACCTCCATACCCTGCGCAGCAAACTTGAAGGAGATCCTGAAAAAATGTGATGCGGTCCTCCTTGCCGTCAAGCCCCAGTATGCCAAAGAGGCTCTTGCAGGAGTAAAGGCCCTCGTCCGGGAAAAACTCCTCATTTCCATCTGCGCCGGCCTCACCATAGAGACCTTGAAAGAGTATTCCAGCTGTTCCCGCATCGTGCGGGTCATGCCCAACACCCCCGCCCTTGCCGGAGAGGGCATGAGCGCCTACGCCTTCTCTCCGGATGTCCGCGCGGAAGAAAAGCTCTTTGCGGAAAAACTTCTTTCCTCCATAGGGATCTGCCGGGAAGTGCCGGAAAGACTGCTGGACGCGGTCACCGGGCTGAGCGGCAGCGGACCCGCCTACGTCATCGAATTCATTCTGGCTCTTACCGACGGCGGAGTCTATGCCGGACTTCCCCGGGACGCCGCCTATCAGATGGCTTTGCAGACCGTTTCCGGAACGGCGGCCATGCTGAAAGCCTCCACGGAACACCCCTCCGTCCTGCGGGATGCGGTGATTTCTCCCGGGGGCACCACCGCCCGGGGCGTAGCCGCTCTGGATGCCCACGCCTTCCGCAAGACCGTCATGGATGCGGTCATTGCCGCCGCGGAACGCTCCGCGGAATTGAACAGGAAGTGAGACACAAAACACAAGTCGCAAGCTTCAAGTCTCAAGTCTCAAGAGAGGCTGGCAGAAAAAACACATCTGATGTTTCCAGCCGAGACGGTTTCGGGAATGGGAAAAAACACGACTGTTGTTTCCAGCTGTGACGGTTTCGGGAATGGGAAAAAAACACAACGGATGTTTCCAGCCGAGACGGTTTCGGGAATGGGGAAAAAACACAACGGATGTTTCCAGCCGAAACGGTTTCGGGGGAGAGACAAACGCGCCAGCGCTTTTTTCTCTCCCCCTGGACCCCTTCTCTTTTTCACGCAGAAAGTCCGGGCTGGCTGGGTAGGGCCGCACTACAGAAAGGTCGTGTGGCTGGATAGGGCCTCTCCCATTTATTGCGCGGCCTTCCGGCGGAAAAACGCCGCCGGAAAGCCGCTTAGTGCTCGCTCCCG
>JAGAEF010000289.1 GCA_017613255.1 Lentisphaeria bacterium | reverse complement strand
GGACAGTTGCCGCCCGGCCGATGGGGCGACACGGTTCCGGGCAGTACCCATCCGATGGGGCGTTGTGTTTCCGGGTGGGGAAATTTGTCGCCCGGCCGATCAGGCGTTGTTGTGCCGTGGGACAGTATTCATAGCACTCATAGTATTCGTAGTCTCCCCAGCCCCGGCTGGGAACATGGGCCGTGTTTTTTCGCCATGCGTGCCCCCAGCCGCACCCTCCGTACCTATCCGTACTGCTCCGTACCCATCCGTTCTTCCCAGTTCCGGCTGGAAACAGCAGTTGTGTTTTTTCTGCCAGCCCCTCTTGAGACTTGCGTCTTGAAACTTGAGACTTTTTTCCTACTTCCCCACGATGGAAAGGAATTTGGCGTAGGCGGCGTCGAACTTCTTCCTGTCCGTATCCGCGGGAGTGTAGACTCCCGGACGGAAGGAGGCTCTCACGATCTCTCTTGCGTGGTCCAGATCCTTTACGGAACCGTTGGCCATAGCCTGGGCGAGAATGTTCCCGGAGGCGGTGGCTTCCACGGGGCCGGCGATGATCTTTCTGCCGCAGATGTCGGAGGCGATCTGCATGATGACGGAAGCGTTGGAGCCTCCGCCCACGATGTTGAGGGCGGCGAACTTCTTGCCGGAAAGGGCTTCCAGCGTCTCCAGTTTCGCCCGGAAGCACATGGAAAGGGAATCATAGACGCAGCGGATGGCCGCAGCATCGTCCGGCGTTCCCTGACCGGTTCTCTCACAGAAGCGGCAGATCTTGCCGTACATGTCTCCGGGGGAGAGGAACTCTCTGGCATTGGGGTCGATGAGATATTTCAGACCTTCCGCATCTTTCGCCATGGCGTCGATCCTGCTCCAGGGGATCTTTTCTCCGTCCCGTTTGCTCCAGTCCGCCCGCAGTTCCTGGGCGAGCCACATGCCGATGATGTTGGTGAGGAAACGGATCTTGCCGTTGAGACCGCCTTCGTTGGTGAATCCGGCCTTGCGGGCCGCTTCCGTGAGGACGGGTTCGGCAAGTTCCGCGCCGAAGAGCGCCCAGGTGCCGAAACTCACATAGACGAAGTCGCTGCCCTTTTCCGCGGGGACGGCGGCCACGGCGGAGGCGGTGTCGTGACTTCCCACCTTGCAGACGGGGATTTGGGGGATCCCCAGTTCCTTTGCGATTTTCTCATTGACGCGCCCGGTTCCGGCGGGAGAGGAGGTGATGGCGGGGAAGAGTTTGCGGTCGAAGCCCAGAGCGTCGATGGTCTTCCAGTCCCAGGAACGGCTGGAGGCGTCCAGCAGATTGGAGGTGCTTGCTTCCGTATACTCGCAGGTCCTGTCCCCGCTGAAAAGGAAGGTAATGGCATCCGGGATCATGAGAAGAGTCGTGCCCTCGAAATCTTCCGGATGGGCCTTTTTATGGGCATAGAGCTGATAAAGGGTGTTGAGCTGCATTTTCTGGATGCCGGTACGGGCGTAGAGCTCCGGTTCCGGGATGGTCCGGAACACCTCTTCGGGCACGTTGTCGGTACGGGCGTCCCGGTAGTTGTAGGGGGCACGGGCAAAGGAGCCGTCCTCCTTCACGAGAACGTAATCCACGCCCCAGGTATCCACGGCAAAAGAGAGGATGTCCGGATATTTGGCGAAGGCTTTCTTCACCCCGGTCCTGATCTCCCGGAAGATCATGTCCATATCCCAGTAAAGGGAGCCGGCCCTTTCCACGGGTCCGTTGTCGAACCGGTGCATTTCCTCGATGACGAGTTTGCCGTTTTCCAGAATTCCCACGATGACGCGTCCGCTGGAGGCGCCCATATCCGCGGCCACATATTTTTCCGAAGCCATAACGATCCTCTCTTTCTTTGTTGTGCCGTTCGAAAAACCTGCTTGGAAACATTCTCAAGGTGTATTCTACATCCGGAAAGGGATTTTTTCAAATCCTTTCGGGAAAAATTTCTTGCTTAATTGCAAAAATAATGTATATTGTTAGAGGCAACAGGGATCATTTCGGAAAGGAGAGACAGGAAAATGGATGAAAAACAAATCACGGATATAGCCAGAGAAGTCCTGAATATCGAGCTGGAGGGGATCGCCTTCCTGCGGGACCATCTGGGAAAAGAGTTCGCGCTTCTGGTGGAAAAGTGCATTTCCGTCCTGGAAAACGGCGGAAAGATCGTCGTCTGCGGACTGGGAAAGAGCGGTCACGTGGGCAGAAAGATCGCCGCCACCCTTGCCAGCACGGGCTCTCCCGCCATCTTCCTGCATCCGGTGGAGGCCATGCACGGGGATCTGGGCATGATCCAGAAGGGGGACATCCTTCTCACCCTGAGCTACAGCGGAGAGAGCAACGAACTGGTCTCCGTCATCGTCCCGGCCAAGCGTCTGGGCGTGCCGGTGGCGGCCTTTACCGGGAATCCCGCCTCCTCTCTGGCAAAACTCGCCGACCTTACCGTTCCCATGACGGTCACGAGAGAGGCCTGTCCCTTCAATCTTGCCCCCACCACCACCTCCACCGCCACGCTTGCGCTGGGGGATGCTCTTGCCATGACCCTTATGCGTCTGCGGAAATTCACCAAGGAAAACTACGGCAGACTTCACCCCTCCGGAGCCATCGGAAGAGCCATCACCATGAAGGTGGGCGACGTCATGCGCAGCGGGGAGCATCTGGCCAAGGTGACTCCGGAAATGACGGTCAAGGAGGCGATCCTTGCCATGACGAAAGCCCACGGAGGCTCGGCGGTCATCGTGGACGGAGAAGACCGTCTTCTGGGGATCTTCACGGACGGCGACTTCCGCAGGAAGGCCGACGACGATATGGCGATCCTTTCCCGGAAGGTGGGGGACTATATGACGCGCAATCCCGCCTCCGTCCGCTCGGATTCCCTTGCGGTGGAAGTGCTCAAGATCGTGGAGGAGCGGCATATCGACGACGTGGTGGTGCTTTCCCCGGAAGGAAAGGTAGCCGGCATCGTGGATATTCAGGACCTGCCCGGCCTCAAACTCATGTAAACGCACGCGGGCACGGCAGCGCCCCGGCATTTTTCCCGCCTGTAAGGCCTGTTCCTCAGGGCCGTGTCAGGCCTGCCCCCGCAGGCAGTTGTCCGGCCGCCCTTGAAAAAAGGCGCGGGAGATGCTATATTATACGGACTCAAGGGAAAGGATGTTTTTGCCTTTCAACGGGAAAATCCTGAACGGAGAAAAATTATGGCGGAATTCATGCTTGATTTTGAAAAGCCCATCTACGAGCTGGAAGCAAAGCTGGCGGAATGGGAAAAACTGGATGCGGAACAATCCATGAATTTTTCCGATGAACTCAAGATGCTGCGGAAAAAAATCGAGGAGACCAAAAAAGAGGTCTATTCCCATCTTACGCCCTGGCAGAGGGTCCTGCTTGCCCGGCATCCGGCCCGTCCCTACACGCTGGATTATGTGGAACGGATCTTCACGGACTTCGTGGAACTCCACGGCGACCGCCGTTTCGCCGACGATCCCGCCGTGGTGGGCGGATTCGCCAAACTGGACGGGAAAGGCGTCATGGTCATCGGCACCCAGAAGGGACGCAATACCAAGGAAAACGTCTTCCGCAACTTCGGCTGCCCCCATCCGGAAGGATACCGGAAGGCCCTGCGCCTGATGCGGATAGCGGAAACGGCCAACATTCCTATCCTCACCTTCGTGGATACCCCCGGCGCGTTCCCCGGAGTCGCTTCGGAAGAGCGTCATATCGGGGAGGCCATCGCCGTGAATCTGCGGGAGATGTTCTCTCTGAAGGTCCCCGTCATCGTCACGGTCATCGGAGAGGGCGGAAGCGGTGGAGCTCTGGCGCTGGGAGTGGGCAACAAGGTGCTGATTCTGGAAAACGCCTACTACTCGGTCATCACGCCGGAAGGGTGTGCGGCCATTCTGTGGAAGGACCGTGCCTTTTCCGAAAAGGCGGCGGCGGCCCTTCACCTTACCGCAAAGGAGCTCATCGAGCTCAAGCTGGTGGACGCGGTGGTCAAGGAGCCTCAGGGGGGAGCGCATAAGGATTACAACGCCATGTCGGCGACCTTGAAAAAGGCGCTGCTTTCCTCTCTTGCGGAATTCGAAAAATATTCTCCCGAAAAACTCCAGGAACAGCGGTACGAAAAATTCCGCTCCATCCGGTATTTTTCCGAAGGGGAAGAAGCGGCAAAATAGCTTTCACACACGAACACCATGGCAGAAACGATCGTATCTCAAGGCGGAGTTTCCGTCCGCATGGCGAAACTTGCCGACGTGGAGGAGATCCACGCCATTCTTCAGGAGTATGCTTTGCAGGGGCTTCTTCTGCCCCGGACGAAAGAGGATCTTTCCCGCCGCATCGGCAATTTCCGCATCTGCGAAAAGGATGGCTTCTTCGCCGGGTGCGCCGCACTGCGGGATTACGGGGAAGGCCTCTATGAAGTGCGGTCGCTGGCCGTGAAGAAAAGTCTCCGGGGGGAGGGAATCGGCTCTCTTCTGGTAAGCGGGATCCTGGAACTGCTGAAAAAGGAGGGGAAGTCCGGAAGGGTCTTCGCCCTGACCTACCGGGCCTCCTTCTTCTGCCGTCTCGGATTCCGGATCGTTTCCAAGGAACTGTTTCCCCAGAAGATCTGGAGCGATTGTTCCATCTGTCCCAAGGCCGCCTGCTGTGACGAAACGGCGGTCCTTATCCGCATCGGTCCGGAGGGGGAAAAGGAGGAAAAATGACGGAACACGCTCTCACGGGAAAGGTCGTTTCCACGGGACGGCACAGGCCGTACACGGAAGAGGAAGCCGAGGAGATCCGGGACGCCTTCCGCAACGTGCGGGGGGACCGGGTGGATCTTTTCGTCTACGGCACCCTGATGAGCGACGCCCATGTGAAACTGCTTCTCAACCACTCTCTGGAAAGCGAAGAAGCCGTGCTGCACAACTACATGCGGGTGGTCCCTCCCGGCGCGTTCTTCTTCACCGTCAAGCAGTTCGGCGCAGTGACCAACGGCAGACTCCTGAAGGATCTTTCCCCGGAGGATCTGGAAAAGATCGATTCCTTCGAGGACGAAGGAAACCTCTATTTCCGGAAAGTTGTGGTCTGCCGGGTGCAGGGACAGCGCAGAAGGTGCATGACCTACGTGGGCAACATCCCCGCGCTCCAGAAGGCCTTCGGAAAGGACATCCTTTTCGAGGACCGGTACAGCCTGTATCTGGAAAAAAAGATCGACCAGCTTCTGGAGACCATCGAGCCGGACCGTCAGGAGATCACCCGCAGAGGATTCCGGGAACTTATGGGCAGCGCGGTGGACAGCCTCATCGACTCCCAGTTCGACGGCAACTACATATGCAACTACATCATGGTGCAGGCCTTCAAGGATGCCAGGCCGCCGGTTCTGGACGAGGTTCTTGCCATAGAATCCCTGCGCCCCTACGCGGACAACTACATGAAGTTCGCCTGCAAGCACATCGTGTTCAATCAGCTGGTGGACAAGATCCGGCACGACTTTCCCAACGCCGTGCGCCTTTCCCAGAAATATTTCCGGCACGGTCTGGCCGTGCTTCTCGCCTTTCTCTATTACAACTCCCATGCGGAGAGGATCAACTTTCTTCTCCGGGAAAAGAAGCTGGACAGGGTCGTTCCGGGACGGCTCTACATCGATTACGCCGTGCTCTGCGTGGCGCTGGCGGACGATGTCTACTGCAAGGAGGATATGGCGCACATCTGCGAAGAGGTCGCTTCCAACTGGTACTCCACCCCCACTCCTCTGGGCGCGGAACTGGAGTTCAGTTATTTGGGCGTGCGTGCGGTGAACAGCGAGCCGGGGGAGGATCCCTATTTCGACAGCTTCTACTACTTCAACGATTTCGATCTTCAGCGCCGCACCTGGCGCATGGGCGGACACGTGGATGCCCACCGGGATATTTACGCGGGCAACGAGCGGTCGAGGGGATTTTTCGAGTACGCCTTCGGCAGATTCAACATCGTGGGCGACCTTTCCCGGCCGCTTTTCGACTGCCCCTGGGGAATGTCCAAACTCATCAACGAGGCGGTGAAGTTTCTGGATATCCCGCCCCACAGCCTGCATATTTCCATGGAGCTTTCCGGGAAGCAGTCCCAGATCACCGCGGAACCTCACGATCCGGATTTTCTGGCCTGCCTTCTGATGCTGGGCGGAGACGTGCGGAAGGACGAGGACGGCATCCTGCGGGAAAAGCGCATCTTCAACAAGGAACTGGACACCAACATGCGGGACTCTCTCAACTTTTCCTCCCGGAAATACCACTACAGCAGAGAGGACCAGACGCAGGAGGACGCTTCCGAGGTCATGGAATACAAATTCCTGCGTCTCCACAAGGAGGAGACGGATTATACGGGGATCATCATGGCGCTGAAGGGCTACCAGTTCGCCACCCACGCCCGGCCCCTTTCCATTCCCGCCCAGAACGGCACGGAACTGCCGGAACAGCTTTTCATGCGGAAATGGGCTTCCGCGCCGAAGCCCGTTTCGGAAAAGGTCATCGGAGAATTTCTGGAGACGGTGGAAAAAGGTCTCTGCGAGGAGACCGGATGCCTTCAGCTGGACGAACGGCGCAGGGGATTTCTGGAGGAGATCGAAAGAAAACTCAAGAAGGTCAATTCCTTCGTTGCCGAAAACGGTTCGGAAAAATAGGAATTTCTCCGGTACGCTATTCGATCTTTTCCACGATCAGCTCCAGTTCCGGGAAGGAATGGAGAAAGTTCACCAGATGGTTTTCGCTCTTCCTGTCGTGTTCCGTGATGGTGAATTCCACCCGGAACTTGTCGGGAAACTTTTTGGGCTGTTCCACGGAAAAACTGATGATCCTGTAGCCCGCTTCGTCCATTTTTTCCGTCAGGAAGGAAAGATCCTTCTTCATGTCGATGAGGATGACCAGTTTGGTGTACTTGACCTTGAAATTCCTTGTGAGAAGGGGCAGAAGCTCCATGCCCGCAAGGGTGAGAAGGGCGCCGGCGATCCCCAGAGCATAGAGCCCTCCGCCCACGGCGATCCCGATCCCCGACGCCACCCAGAGCCCGGCGGCGGTGGTGAGCCCCCGGACGAACTCCTTGTGCATCATGATGGTGCCCGCTCCGATGAAGCCGATCCCGCTGACGATCTGGGCGGCCACCCGGGAAACGTCCACGCTTGTCCCCTTGTAGAGGATGACATCCGCAAAGCCCCACTGGGAGGCGATCATGATGAGGGCGCTGCCTATGGCCACGAGAAAATGGGTCCTTGCCCCCGCCCCCTTGGCCCGGTACTCCCGCTCCAGACCGATGAGAAGCCCCAGGATCCCCGCCACGGCCAGCCGCAGGATGAATTCCGGAAGCATTCCCGCAAGCACGGTACTGGTGATGATCTTTTCCGCAACAGGAGCCGTTCCCATTTTCTCACCTGCTTTCAGAGAATTTCGTTGAAGTATACGCAGGTGTAGCCGTGCTTCTTCATGGTCTCGCAGGCCGCCCGGATCTCATCGAAATATCGGGGGATGTAGTTGGCGTAGAAGGGGAAGGAATACTGTTCGTGGCTTCCGATGAGGATCTTTTCCTGTCCGGAGGCGATCTTCCCTTCCAGCGTATCCCGGATGCCCTGGATATCGTCCTTGAAAAGATTGAGGATCACGTCCGGCTGGAGCTGGTACATATCCTCTTCCGGGAGATAGAGCATATAGGGGCTTTCCCCCACGGTCAGGAATTTCTGTCCCTTTGCCCGCATGAATTTCTTGCACTCCATGGTGGCCTTGTAATAGTGGAAGATCACGGGGGCGACCAGCGGCTCTCTTCCCATGATCCGGACCATCTCCCGTTCCCATTTTTCATAGTGTTCGCCGATCTTTTCCGGATAGGCTTCGAAATAGGGGTAGCCGGGATACTCGATCTCCCCGTGGAAGGCGAAGCGCAGCCAGGAAGAGTTTGCGGCGAACTCTTCCTTGTAGGTATCGGGGAAGAGAGTGATGTCGAATTCGGGCTGATGATAATTGTGGTTGAAGGTGTTCAAAGTAAAAAGCGTGCCGAACTCCTCGTGGATCTTCCTGAGTCCGGCAAGGTAGAAGCAGTCGAAAATGCTTTTGTACTTGTTTTTCCAGATGTCCGTAAAGAAAAACACGTTGTCGTCGATGTAGAAGTTGTACATCTTTCCCGGGGGCAGTTTTCCAAGCATGACAGAACTCCTTTTCTGTGGATCGTTTTTTTGTTTTCCGCCGAAAACTAATATAGAAGGCCGCGGGCAAATTGCAAGGGCCGATCAGGTTTTTTTACGAAAATGCTCAGAGTTTTCTCAAGGCCTCGTTCTTGTTCTGCTGGGGACCGGAAAGGATGCGGAAGGCCGCGGCGGCCCTCCCGATGCAGAATTTTCCGTCCGCGGCGCCGCTTTCGTCCTGGATCCCCTCCAGAAGGGGACATTTCGTGGAAAGATTTTCCATGAGAAGATCCCAGTCGATGGTCCCTTTGCCGGGGAGGAGATGGGCGTCGGAGTATCCGTCGTTGTCATGCAGGTGACAGGCGGCTATATAGGGCGCCATCTTGTCGAATTCCCCGTCGGTCAGGCGCAGGTCCCCCCGCCAGACGATCTCTTTGAACTCCTTCTTGTACTTGGAAAGGTCCTTGCCCGTCTTCCGCATGATGTTGGCGTGGCCGGAATCGAAACAGCAGCGCAGATTGGGGTGGTTGAAGTGACGGATGTAGAAGAGGACTTCATCGGCGCTGTCCACGGGTTCGAAGGCGTTTTCCACGCAGAGAACGATCCCGCTTTTTTCCGCAACGGGAAGAAGTTTTTCCAGAGAGTCCAGCGCGTTCTTCCTCAGCTCCTCCATTCCCACCGCAGGCGGCGTGGCGCACCAGGGGACCGCCCCCACATGCAGCGTATAGGTCCTCACTCCGTAATTGCCCAGACGTTCCAGAAGATAGGTGTGTTCTTGAATCATCTCCTTTCGCCGCAGGGGCTCAAGCAGGTCCAGATCGAAATTCATGCCGTAAGGCGCATGGACGTCGGCAAAGGAAAGTCCGCACTGGCTGGCATACCAGGGAAGGAGCGTGCTGAAATCGGGATCCTTCAGCATCTCCTTGCAGTCCGGCCCGGTGAGGGCGAAATAGCCTATCCCGTTCCATGCGAATTCCGACATAAGTTCCGGGATCATTTTTTTCGGCATTCGGCTCCACACATAAAAGTGGCTGACTCTCACGTTTTCGGCAAGCATGGCTCCTCCGGGAAGTTTATGCGTATGGTTTCAGACGGATCGATGAACGGAAATCAGAACTCTTCTCCCGTTTCCGGATCGAACATGCGGAACTCTTCGATATGGATGGCGGGATCGGCCCGGAAGGAGAGGGCCTGCCCGTAGGTGGATTCCAGATCCTGCAGAAGTTCCGCATCCTCGTTTTTCAGCCGGGCAAGGATGGCGGGATTCATCATCACCCTTACGGAGATGTTCTTCCTCTTTTTCTTTTTCAAAAGTTCCTTGAGCCGTCTCTGGATCTCCACGCTCATGGTAAGCGCGGATTTCACATGCCCGGACCCGTTGCAGTAGGGGCAGGGATCGTAAACGGCGTCCTTGAGGCTTTCGTGCTCCCTCTGCCGGATCATTTCCATAAGACCGAACTTGCTCAACGGAAGGATCTTGGTCTTGGCCCGGTCGTCCTCCACGAATTTCTTCATCTCCTGATAGACCTTTTCCCGGTCGGAGGGGGAACGCATGTCGATGAAGTCGATGACGATCTGGCCGCCGATGTTGCGGAGCCGGATCTGTCTGGCGATCTCTTCGGCCGCCTCCAGATTGGTCTGCAGGATCCCTTCCGCCTGATCCTTTGCCGAGCGGGACCTGCCGGAGTTGATGTCGATAGCCACCAGCGCTTCCGTTTCGTCGATGCACAGATACCCGCCGCTGGGCAGCTGGACGATCCGGTCGAAGATCCCGGCGGCCTGTTCCAGCACGCCGTAGTGCTTGAAAATGGATTCCGCCCGGTTGTAGAGGGTGATCTTGGGATCCAGTTCCCCGCCGGAAAAGCGCTTGATGGCGCTCTTGAGGTACTCGTATTTTTCCCGGCTGTCGATGACGATCTCGTCGATTTCGTCGGTGAGGAAATCCCGCACGGAGCGTTCCAGAAGATCCGGTTCCCGGTAGACGAGCTGGGGCGCGTGAGGCTCCACGATGGCCTCTTCCACCTTGGCCCACAGGTCCAGAAGCATGTCCAGATCCCGGCGGAAGAAAACCGCCTTCCTGCCTTCCCCCACGGTGCGGCAGATGATCCCCATGCCTTCGGGCACGTCCAGATCCTTGAGGATCTTCTTCAGGCGGTCCCGCTCCTTCTTTTCCTCGATGCGGGAGGAAAGCCCCACATGATCCGAGTAGGGGAGAAGCACCAGATACCTGCCGGGGATGGTGAGATTGGTGGTCACCCGCGCGCCCTTGGTGCCGATGGGCCCCTTGGTCACCTGAACGAGGAGAAGGGAGCCCGCCGGAAACATCCGGGGAATGTCCTTTCCCGTGATTTTTCCCCGGTGAAGGGCCATTTCCAGCTCCTGAAGCCGATGGGTCTTGTTTGCGCCCAGAAAGTTGCGGATCTTTTCGGAAAAACTGCTCAGAAGGGATTTCTTTCTGCCCTTTTTCGTGGTGGCGGCCGCCGCGGCGGCTTCCGCATCCTCGTCGATCTTGCGGATGTTGTCGGCGATGTCCTGGGTGGCGGGCATCATGTCCCGGTAGTGGAGGAAGGCGTTCTTTTCCGCGCCGATATCCACGAAGGCCGCCTCCAGAGAGGGTTCCAGCCGCACGATCCTGCCCAGATAGATGGATCCGGGCAGCACATCCTCTTCCGTCCGTTCGATCTCGTACTCGTCCAGACGGCCGTTTTTCAGCGCTGCGAACCTTGTTTCCAGTTCCTCGCAGTTCAAAATCACCTGTTTTTTGACTTTTTTCGTCATTGTCGTCCTGTCGTTTTTTTTGTGTTCGCCCCGGAAAAGGTTTTTCATGGCTTCCGGGGTCCCCGCGTCAGGCGGGATGTTTCATTCCTGCACTCCGTCGGAAAGACGCTCTCCCGCCTGAAGGTGGTACCCTCTGGCGAAATCCGCCCCCGTCATCTCCTTTTTCCCCTCCGGAATGACTTTTTTGAGAAGGATCGCCCCTTTGCCGCAGGCGACCAGCACGCCTCTCTTGTCCGCCGCAAGAATCGTTCCTCCGGGAGGAAGTTCTCCTTCGTAAGACTCTTTCTGCGCTTCCGTGAGCTTGATCTGCATTTTCGCCCCCTCTCCCGCCGTGCGGAAAAAGAAGGCCGACGGCCACAGATGGAAGGCCCTCACTTTCCGCAGGATCTCGTCGGAGGAAGCGTTCCAGAAAATCGCCCCGTCGGATTTGCGGATCTTGGCCGTGCAGGTGGCTTTTGCGTGATCCTGCGGGACGCCCTTGAGCTCGCCTGCGGCGACTTTTGCAATGCAGTCGGCAAGGCGGCTTCCGGCAAGATTCGCAAGAGAAATTTCCAGCTCTTCCGCCGTGATGTTTTCCGGGATCGGCATTTCCCAGCGTTCCAGCACGTCCCCCGTATCCAGCCCTTTATCCATGAGCATGAAGGTCACCCCCGTGGTCTCTTCGCCTGCCAGCACGGCGGAGATGATGGGGGAGGCCCCCCGGTATTTGGGCAGAAGGGAGGCATGCACGTTCATGCAGCAGATCTTCGGCAGGGCAAGAGTCTTCTCCTTGAGAAGCTGTCCGAAGGAGACCACCACGAACATATCCACATCGTCCTTCCCGCACGCTTCGTGGAACGCTTCCTTGTTCACGCTTCCCACCCTTTCACAGGCGAGTCCATGGGCATCGCACCACGCCCCCACAGGCGTGGGGGTGAGACGCTTCTTTCTGCCCGCGGGCTTGTCCCTCTGGGTGACGATCTTCACGACTTCCACTTTGCCGCTTTCCAGAAGCGCGGCAAGCACGGGCACGGCAAAGGCGCCTGACCCCAGAAAACAGATTCTCACTTTCTCATTCATGAAGATCTCCTTTTTTCAATATAAATATAACCCCTTTTCCTCATCGAATCAAGGAGAAATTCTTTTCTCTTCCCTCTTTTTCCTCCTGCGTGAACCGGACCGAGTCCGCCCGCAGAGAGGGATCGTTCCCTTTGTCCAGGTATTTCAGGACGAACCGGTTGGCCCCCTTGTTCAGCGTGAGACCCTTTATGAG
>JAGAEF010000288.1 GCA_017613255.1 Lentisphaeria bacterium | reverse complement strand
CCTTCTTTTTTCCCTTCCCCCGCGGACAGGACCTTCCGCAGGGAAAAATCTCCCCTCCCCTTGAAAGAAGCGCATTGTGTTGCTATATTATGGTAAACACAGGAAAAACATGATCGAAATCACTGCCGACAACTTTATCCCGGAAGAAGAGGAAGAGTCTTCTTTTCTCTCCGGAGCTTCCCGCGGGAAAGCTTCCTCCGGGAGGGCCCCGGAGACGGAACCCCAAGCGCTTTCCTCCAACGCTCTTTCCGCCACCGTGGAGTTCTTCTCCCACGACTCCCCCCTGAAACGGGCTTCCGAGCACGGAGGACGCCCCTACGAATACCGGAAACAGCAGGTGGATATGGCCCTTGCCGTGGCGGCAAGTTTCGAGGACGGGAAAAATCTCTGCGTGGAAGCGCCCACGGGGGTGGGAAAGAGTTTCGCCTACCTCATTCCCGCCATCTATCACGCCATGGCCGTGCACCGTCCCGTGATCGTCACCACGGAGACCATCACCTTGCAGGAACAGCTCATCCGCAAGGATCTGCCGCTTCTCAAAAGCCTTACGGGACTCAATTTCACCTACGCCATCGCCGTAGGCAGGGGCAACTACCTCTGCCGCAAGCGGCTCGCCCTTGCCACGGGGGAAAGAAAGGACGAATTCCTCCCCACGGCGCTTTTCGAGGACGATATGGATAAACTCGTCATGTGGAGCGACAGCACTTCCTCCGGGTTTTACGGGGATCTCCCCTTCCCCGTGGAAAGAGGCGTATGGAACTGCGTCTGCAGCGAAGGCGCCTCCTGCGGAGGCCCCTCCTGCCGCTTCTTCCGCTCCTGCTTCTACTGGAACGCACGCAAGGAATGGGACAAGGCGGATATTCTGGTCACCAATCACGCTCTCTTTTTCGTGGACTTGAAGATCCGGGCCGTGGAGGAGATGGAAAATACGCCGCTTCCCAACCACTCCGCCATCGTTTTCGACGAGGGGCAGTCTCTGGAGGACAATGCGGCAAAGCATCTGGGAATGTATGTGGCTTCCAATCAGATCAAAGGGTTCCTCAACCGGCTGTACAACCCCAAGACCGGACGGGGACTTTTGGTCCGTCCCGGAGAAAACTCCATGGTCCTGCGCACCACCGTGGACCGCCTGCACGATCTTTCCACGGTCTTTTTCGACCAGTTCGCCGCCGTTCTGGAGCAGACGCAGGACAAGTGCTTCAGGGTGCGCCATCCGGGGAAGTTCGAGGATACGCTTTCCGAACCGCTGGAGGATCTGGAACGCAGGCTCAAGGACTACGCCGCCTCTCAGGAGGAGGCGGGAGAAAAGGATTTTGCAGGCGAGATCCTTGCCCAGGCGGAGCGGGCCGCCTCCTTCCGGGCCTGCATAGGAGACTTCATCCTCATGGGACAACCCGACACCGTCTACTGGGCGGAGGAGAAAAAAAGCTCCTATACGGGGAACATCATCGTCGAACTCTATTCCGCGCCGCTGAACGTGGCGGAACTTCTTCACAAGCTGCTCTTTTCCCGCTCCATTCCCCTTGTGGTCACCAGCGCGACCCTCGCGGTGAACGGTTCTCTGGACTACTTCTGCGGGAGGACCGGCTTCGACAACGGGGAAACCCTCCTTCTGGACTCCCCCTTCGATTACGAAAAACAGGTGAAGCTCTATCTGGGGAAGAATATGCCCCAGCCGTCCGATCCCAAATACAACTCTTCCGTAGCCTCCGCCATAAGAGAGTTCATCGAATTCACGGCGGGGAGAGCCTTCGTCCTCTTCACCAGCTACTCCATGCTCCGGCAGTGCGCGGATCTTCTGGAAGAGTATTTCCGCTCCGCCCCGTGGAAATATTTCCGTCACGGGGACGCCCTGAGCAGGACGGGAATGATCGAAGAGTTCAAGAAATGCGGCAACGGGGTGATCTTCGGGACCTCCAGTTTCTGGACGGGCGTGGACGTGCCGGGGGCGGCCTTGAGCAACGTCATCATCACCAAGCTCCCCTTTGCCGTGCCTACCCACCCCCTTACCGAGGCAAGATGCGAACTCATCCAGAAGAACGGCGGACGCCCCTTCGAGGATTATTCCATCCCCAACGCGGTCCTCATGTTCCGGCAGGGGGCGGGCCGTCTCATCCGGAGCAAAACCGATACGGGGATCATCGTGGTGCTGGATCCCCGCATCGTCACAAAAAAATACGGGAGGCTCTTTCTCAACAGCCTCCCCAGGTGTCCCATCACCTATTTCTGACAGGGAGGAAATTTTATGCTTCTTACTTTTCTCATGCTGCTTGGTGCGATCCCCTTCATCAGAAAGGGCGGAAGGAATCTTCCCGGCGAACTGGGATCCGGCATGGCCTTTTCCCTCGCCTTCCTGCTGGGCGGGGGCTATATGCTGGCCTTGTTCCATCTGTGGAGCCTTGCCCTTCTGCCCGCCGTGCTCCTCCTGATCTTTTCCCTCTGTTCCGTTCTGAAACGCAGAACATTCTGGAAAGGAAAATACGATATTCTCGCGGAAAAGCTTGCGGACTCCGCCCGGAACAAAAATATGGAGCTTCCCGGAATGGCGCTCTTTTTCCTTCTTTTTACGGCCGCATTTCTCTATTTATGGTTCCTTGCCTGCGAAAAGGAGCTTCCCTGCGGATGGGATCCCGCGTTTCACGCCATCCTTGCGGGAAAGATCCTCAAGGAGGGGACGCTGAGCACCACATGGATGCCCTTCGAAAACATTCCCATGAACTATCCCCAGGGCTCCCACGTCCTTATCGCCCTTACGGCAAAGTACGGAGCGCTTTGCCGCACCTTGCCGGAGGGGCTTTCCGGTGTTCCGCAGGCGCAGAAGCTTCTCATGTTCGCCCTTGTCCTGCCCTCGGCCCTTCTCCTCTGGGGGATCGCCCAGGAGACTTTCCACAGCTTTTCCGCGGGATTCCATACGTTTCTCGTCTATACCTTTCTGGGGAATATCGGCACTTACTCCAGTTTCTGGTGCTGGGGCGGCTACCCCACCGCCGTGGGCTTCCTCTTCTTTTCCGCGCTGGTCTGTTTTGCCATGAAAAAGGGGAATTGGGAACGTTCCGACTTTGCCGCCTGCACGGTGCTGTGGGGGTCCTTCGGACTGTGTCACCACATGACGGTGGTCATCGTCTTTTTCATCATGCTTTTCTTCAGTTTTTTCGCCCCCTTCCGGAAGGAGGCGCTCCAGATCTGGAAAAGACTCGTTTTCCCGGGTGTTGCCGCCTGCATTCTCTATCTTCCCGGCATTCTTTTCCAGCTGAAAGCTTCCGGCACGCTGGACCGTTCCGAAGTTTTCCGTTTCGAGGACGACGCCCCATTCACCTTCCTCAAAACCCTTGAGGACGGACACATTCCCCTTGTCCTGGGATTTGCCGCCATGGCGTTTTTCCTGCTGTACAAGAGGAAAGAGGGCAACGCAAAAAGGGCTTTCGTGGTTTTGTGGGCGCTTGCCGGATTCGGCGGATTCTTCCTTCTGGACGTGGTGTTCCGCAACTGTATCGCAGTTCCCCTTTACGGAAGGAATTTCACCTTGTTCGTGCCCTCGAGGTTCCTGACCATGGCCGCCCTCCCCCTTTCCATCCTGACGGGAGGATTGCTTGCCTGCTTCTTCCGCAGCGGAGCGTTGAGGAAACACAAACTTTTTCTGGCGCTGTTCATTCTGGGCGCCGCCGTTTACGGATGCGTGAACTTTACCTTGCGGACCACGGGAGAGGCCCCTTCCGCACCGATCATGACGCTTGCCTCCAAACTGGCCGGACTGGACGAAAAAGCCTTCGTGATCGTGAATCCGGCACGCACGATGAAGTCCCACTGGCTCCCCTTCTTCCTGTGGAAGCCCTGCGTCACGAATCCCATCCCCAGTTCGGAGGACAGGAGGAACACAAGGATGGGGCTCCATCTCTTCCTCTTCACTCCGTGGGAAAAGCTGGATATCCCCGCCATCCGGCAGTTTCTGAAGGCGCGGGGAGACCAGAAGGCTTACTGGGTGGTGACGGATGATACCGGAAATCTTGTGAACGTTTTCCGGCATCCCGCCGACTGATCTACTCGATCTCCGCGAAGTCTCCGAAGGTGAGAAGAAGGGGATAATCCTTCACCGGGAAATTGACGAAGCGCCGGAAGGAAGTATTTTCATCGACTCTCTTTTCCGCGGGGATCGTTCCCGTTTTCCCTTCCGCATCCACATAGCTTCCGGAAGAGCTTCTTTCCATCATGCTTTCCGGGATCTCGTAGACGCTCCCGTCCAGAAGATCGATCAGACGCACCTGCCCTTTCACGGCGCTTTCGATGGTGATGGTGGATTCCCAGGAGGTGGTCAGGAGATCCGCGGGATACCAGTAGGCGAAGGCTTTCGACCCGTTGGGGCGGGTGAACCCCGCACGCATGAATTTGCCCGCCTCCATCTCCCGCACGCTCAGATGTCTGGGAGAAACCCGGGAGAAGGGGGCGATCATCACGGGAAGTTCCGCAAGGGAAAACTCTTCCTTGAACACGGAGGCAAGGGTCCGGAAAGTAAAATAGGAGGGCTTGGGCGTGTAAACGCCCGTAGCCATGCCGTTTTCGTCGAAGGAGGCGGAAAGGATCCCGAAATAGCCGAAATCCTTATACGAGGCGATGTCCCCCGTCCTGCCGTTGAGCGCTTCCACCATATCCATGCAGGAAAAGTAGGAGCAGAAGGCCACGTCGCTGATGAAGTCCGTGATTGTGTGCCTTGTCATGAATTTCGCCTGTCTCTCCTCCGTCCAGGCTCCGCTGTGCATGGCGCCGGCCCCGTCGCTGCGGGAGGGGCAGCCGGTCTCCCCCTGAATGATCTTTATGGAGGGATTGTACTCATGGATCAGCGCCCTTGTCGCCTGCACGGAAGGAGGCAGTTTGGATTCGTCCGCCACATAGTTGTGATAGGTATAGGCGTCGCAGCAGTCCGCCGCCCCCGTGGCCAGCACGCCGGAAAGCCATTCCAGAGAGAACATGCACTGGCTTCCGAAGATGACCTTTGCCTCTTTGTCCGCCTCCCGGATGGCCTTGGCCGTAAGGATCACGAAATTTCCGTATTCTCTTCCGCTGGGCCCGTGCTTCCAGCACCAGACCCCGTCGGGCTCGTTCCATACTTCGTAGGCGTACACTTTCCCCTTGTAACGGGAAACCACCGCCTTGACGTACCTTTTCCATGCGTCTGCCGCCTCCTCCGTGCGGGGATCGCACCCCACCGCCCCGAAAAAGCCTTTGGCATAGTCGTCATAAACTCCGTTGCCGTAGCAGAGGCACATCCAGGGGACCATCCCCCGTCTGACGAGATTGTCCACCACGGAATCCAGCCAGGCGAAATCGTAGACGCCCCTCTCCTTTTCCGTTCTTGCCCAGCCGGACTGGATCCGCACGAACTTGGCTCCGGTGGCGGCCACCTTGTCGTAGGCCTTTTCCGGATCGAACACGTTCCGGTCCAGTTTTTCGAATCCGATCCCGATACGGGAAAATTTCACCTGGGAGGAAGAAAAAGTCTTTACTTTTCCGATTTTCTTCAAGCGGTCCATTTATTCCATCTCCTTCAAAAGTTTCTCTATGGCGGGAAGAAGACTTGTCTCCCGGATCATTCCGGGAAAGCTCCCCTTCTCCTTTTCTTCCGAGCCGTGCCCGGTGGTGACCTGGGCATAATGGGGGATCCCCGCATTCACGGCGCACTCCACGTCGGAAAGCTTGTCCCCCACGAGGGCGGATCGTTTCAAATCGATTTTCAGATCCTCCGCCGCCTGCAGAACAAGTCCGGGGAGAGGCTTGCGGCAGGAGCACTTTTTCGTATACTGGGGAATGATCCCTTTTTCATGATGGGGGCAGTAGTACCAACCGTCGATCTTCGCTCCCTTTTCCTCCAGCATCTCTCCCAGAGCCTTTTCCACACGAAGGAGATCCTCCATGGTGAAATACCCTCTGGCGATCCCGGACTGGTTGGAAATGACGATGATCCTGTACCCATTTTTCCGGGCAAGGGCGATCCCTTCCGCCGCCCCGGGGATCAGACGGAGCTGTTCCGGGCGGGAAAGGTAGTTGGCCTCCTCGATGATCGTGCCGTCCCGGTCGAGAAAAAATCCTTTCTCCATCTGGTGTTCCTTTATGCAAATTCCAGTTCCGCCCTGATGGGGCAATGGTCGGAAATGACCTTTTCGTCGATGACGGAGAAGGAGAGACACCGGACGGAGCCTCTTACGGCAATATAGTCGATCTTGTGCGTAGGCCCGTTGGCCGGGAAGGTGTACTGCTCCAGATCCGTAACGTTCCATGTGGAGGAAAGAAGCTCGATGCAGGGCGAATCGGGCCGGGCATTGAAGTCCCCCGTGATGACGCAGGGGAGAGCTTTTTCCGCAAGCAAACGATCCAGCTCCGCATTGATGGAAGCAAGCTGGTCGCGCCGCATCCGGTGGGTTGCCTCCCGGTCCTTTCCCCCGATCCCCAGATGGGTGTTGACGAAATAGAACTCCACGGGAGACTTGATCCGGACGAACTGGGCCACTCTCGGCTCCAGCCCCTCGATGCTGGGAAGCGGGATCTTCTTGATATACTCGTAAGGCAGACGGGAAAGGAACCCGATCCCGTAATCGTAATCCGTGCCGGGCCGGTCCACATGGATGGTCTTGCCGAACTCGCCCTTCATGTTCAGGATCTTTCCCATTTCCTCCAGAGGAAAAACTCCTCTGCTTCTGGGGAAGTCCTGCGCCACCTCCTGGATCCCGATCACGTCGGGAGAATGGGAGGAAAGCATATTGGCCATGCGGGCATAGTCGATCTTTTCATCCAGCCCCACTCCGGAGTGGATGTTGTAGCTCATGATCGTGATTTTCGTCATTTTTCCGCTCCTTTTTCACGCTTTTTTCAGGGCAAGATCCATACAGCAGACCATGCTGCACGCCTTGGGATCGTTGAATTTGCGGAAGGCTTCCACTTCCCCGTCCCCGAAGAAGGCGGCATTCCTTCCGTCGTTGAGAAGCGCTTCCGGCAGCTGGATGCGGCCTTCCATATGGGTGATCCCCGCCGGAATGAATCTGCCTTCCAAAGTCTCCAGTTCCGCATACATGATGGGGGCGCCCACATAAAAGTCCCGCAGCTCGATGCGCAAGGCGACGGGTTTCCCGGAGGCGGTAAAGGGCGTAAGCATGAGATTTTCGTCATGATGGAAATTGCATCCCATATTGGAGACGTTTTCGATGCGGTGCCACACCCAGGAATCCTCGTTTTCGTACTGCACATAGAAGCGGAAACTTCCGCCGCCGAAGGGGTAGCGCACCCGGAGAAGAGCGTTGCCCAGCGGGCCTTTTTCCGGAACAAAAGAAAGCATCTTCTCCACATAGTCGAAGATCCGGTCGTTCTTGGTGCTCATGCGGTCGGGCCGGTCCCGTTTTTCGATGGCCTTTCTGCGAATATTGATGTCGGAAATAAGCGCCCGGATCGGGGGAAGCTCTTTCGAAATATCCTGCGGAGCGTGGATATCGCAAAGTTTCGGAAGCGTTTCCCGCAGATCGAAGAATACTTTTTCGGCATCCAGCTGGATCAGAAGCTCTTCCACGACCTCATTTCCGCAGTCCCTGTATTTTTCGAGGACCCCGCGGGTGCTTTCGCAGATGAGACGGCTGGAAAATTCCGCATCGTTGAGTTCGCTTCCCAGATAGCCGCCTATGCTTCCCGGAAGATTGGCAAGGCGCTTGCGCAAGTAATAGACGGCAAGATCCAGCTCCTCTTTCTTCCGGAAGGGAGTGAGCGCCGCAACGGCCTCCTGCATGGAAAGAGACTTGTGCTCCGGACTCCAGAGCCTTCCCGCATAGAGGATGGCGGGTCTGTCCAGCGCGCTGGGGCACTCCCAGACCGTAAGGAACGCCCCCATGGCATTGCCCTTGGCCGCGTAATCGGTCAGGGTACGGATGTTGCGCATGCTGAAGGAGGCGGGGGCGAAAACGTAGCGGAAGCCCATTTCCTCATACAGTTTGAACTGGTCCCGCCGGGGACCGCCCGCGTGTCCGTAGGGGAGCTGTTCCAGATCGGTATAGTGCCACGCGCAGAGGATTACGTCCCGGGGGGTCTCCTTCAATGCGGCAGGATAGATGTCGAAGAGATCGTCCCACATCATCATGGTCTTGCCCAGCTTCCCTGTGAGCAAAGCGTGCATGTCGTTGACGTGCTTGGAGAAGATCCCGCTCTGTCCCTCCTTTTCCAGACGCTTGCGACAGATGTCGCAGTATCCGATGTCCCAGGCCTCGTCGAATCCGGCATGGAAATATTTCGAGGGGAAGATCTGGGAGATCTCCGTAACATACTTTTCGATGAATTCGTGCGTCTCCTTCCGGGAGGGGCAGAAGACGTGCTTTTTGGGGTTGAATCGGCCGCAGGCGCCGTTTTTCAGTTCGCTGATGGTTTCGTCCTCCCCCATGAGGAAGTGTTCGGCGTGTCCCAGAAGCGAGATTACGGGAATGGTCTCCAGTCCCTGTTTTGCCGCATACGCCACAACCTCGGCCATCTCCTCCTTGGAGTAGGAGAGATTGTCCGGGAAGGGATGAAAATAGCTTGTCCGGATCCGTCCCTCCAGATAAAGGACGAGATAGTTGTACCCGCAATCCTTGTAGAAATCGATCTCTTTCTTGATGAAATCCACCGTCTCCGGCTGGCGGGCAAGGTCCATCTGGATGGCGCGGAACTCGAATTTCGTTTTTTCCATGGGGTTCTCCTGTATGAAAATTGCTTGGTTGAAATTCCCTTTCCGTTTATATAATACATTACCCCCCGCAAAGGAAAAAATCAAGCGGGAAGAAAGAAAAACTGCCTGCGCTTCCGGCTTGAAAACGGTCTTTTCGGAAGGAAATTCCCTTATTGCGGGAAAAGGCACTTGTATTTTCGCCGTTCCTGCGCTATTGTTAGCGTAAAAATCTTCTGTCGAACAAAGAATCCCCCAAAAAGGAGCAAACATGAAAAGAAGTTTTGGTCTGGCCGCGATCATTGCCGTCCCGGCAATGCTTTCCGGAACGCTTTTCGCCGATTTCACCTTCGTGAAGGACGGGAAAAGCTGCTGCACCATCGTGGTGAAAAAGGACGCCCATGTGGTGGAAAAACATGCCGCCGAAGAACTTTCCAAGTTCCTCGGTAAAATTTCCAATGGAGAAAAACCCGTCATTGCGGAAAAGGCCCTTCCGGGCACCAAAACCGTGAAATTCGCCCTCACCAAAGACGACCGGCTCAAGGATGAAGGGTTCATGGTCAAGACCACGAAAGACACGCTGACTTTCTGCGGCAAGGAGGAGATCGGCTTCCTCTACGGCGTATACGAACTCCTGAAAAAATATACCGGGATCCGGTGGCTCACCCCCGGCGACGACGGAGAATATTTCAAGGTGCAGAAGACCATTTCCGTTCCGGAAGGGGAATGGATCAGCAATCCGGACTTCTTCTTCCGCAACATCAACTGGGGAGCGGCTAGCGTGGCCAGCCCCAAGTGGGACTCCTTCGACTGGATGCTCCGGAACCGCCTGCGGATCTTCGATATTCCAGAAACGATCCTGCGCAAGGAACTGAAAGAAGGGTTGTT
>JAGAEF010000287.1 GCA_017613255.1 Lentisphaeria bacterium | reverse complement strand
GACGATGATCTGATAGTAGGAGTTTCCCAGATCCGGGTGGTTGAGGAAGAATTCCACGGTGTTGTCCTGCCAGACCTCCCCGTCCAGATCCTCTCTGGTCTCTTCTCTCACCTTGTCCATCTCCGGCTCCATGCACTCCACGCCGAAATAGATGTTTTCGGGCTCATGGAACACCCGGACATAAGTCTGCTGTTTGGCCATGCCCTTGTTGTTGGTGAGTTTGAAGCCGCTCACGGTATCCGCCTTCTGCCAGTCGGGTTCATCCAGCACGCCGTCGATCTTCACGGGGGCGGTCCTGCGGAAGGAGCGGATCTCCCGGTGATTGGCCAGATAGTCCTTGCGGAACTTTTCCCAGGTGAGTCCGAAAATCTTCCGTTCTCTCTGCACGTGCATAAGGGCCCGTTTGTCCGGATCGGTTGCGGCGGCCTTTTCGGCGGCGTCGAGGTACGCAAGAAGTTTTTCATGCACGCCGGGGCGGTCCAGACAGCGTCCCAGCGGAGAGCTGTGGCCGTGGCCGTAACAGCCGGGAGTTTCCTGAAACGCCTTGCTCAGGAGCTTGCGGAAGTCCCGCATGCCCGCTTCCCACGCCTTTTTCCCATAATAAAGAGTATTGATCTCTTCGCAAAGTTTGTCCGTATCGGTCTTGATGTTCCAGGACTGTTCCGCAAAGAGGTAAAGGGTCTGCCACATGCCGTACCAGCACAGCCGCACCATGGGGGACTTTGCGTCGGTGATCTTGTTGTACTTGCCGTCCACAGGCGGGATCTGGGGGCGGATCCCCCTTACGCCCAGCTTGTAGTAGAGCCGCATGAAGTCGGGGTAGATGTACTCGATGGGCATGAAAGCGTGTCCCAGCGTATTGATCTGGCCGTAGGTCACCAGCGGGATCCCCCGTTCTCTGGAAAGCTTCTGCCAGTCCTTGTGCAGTTTGAGATAATAGCGGTTGGTGGGGCAGTCGGGGTCGTCCAGTCTGTGCCGATAGCAGATCCGGTTGAAGGAAAGCTCCATGGTGGCGAAGCGCTTGTCCGGCAGGACTCCCGTGGGGACCTCTTTGAAATTCTGATAGGCGATGGTGTTGATGATGGCCTTGGGCTCCTGCTTCATGACGTACTCGATGAGCTGATTCATGAAGGTCCAGTAACGGTTGCTGATGAGGGGGGAGCCCAGATCCAGCTTTTTGCAGTTTTCGCACTGGCACCAGCCCGTGCCGTCGTTGTTCACCACCCGATAGCGGCCGCCGGGGGTCTGGTTGCAGATCTGCTGGAAGTTCTTGAGGAGATTTTCCGACATGATCCGCACCACTTCCGGATTGCTGGTGCAGGGCTGGTATTTCTGGCCCTCCAGGAAGGTGCGCTTGCCGTTGATGAGGGGGAAGTATTCCGGATGATCCTTGTACATCTTGTGGAATTCCGCCGTAACGGTCTTGCTGTTCTTTTTGTCCAGTCCGTAGCCTGCCAGAAGGAGGGTGAAGCAGTGGCCACCCGCCTGAATCACGGAGGCGCGCTTGAACAAACCTTCCTTCAACTCCTTGCGCAGGATCGTTTCGGGAATGTCGAAGATCCGCAGACGGTTCCGGAGCATCCAGTCGAAGGAGTCCCACTTGGGGCTGGCGATGCTTGCGGAGCACCAGTTGATGTTGCGGAAGAAGAAGTCCGGGTTGCTGATCCATTCCCCTTCCGGAACGGAAATCGTCTTCTGTACGGTAAAGTATTCCCCGTCGTCGCCGGGAACAAGCCACCGGATCCCGGTATATTTCTTCAAAAGTTCATATACGCCGTAAAGAAAGCCGATCTCCTCCTTACCGCAGAAGGTGACGGTGTCTTTCGTGGTCTTGACTATGAACCCTTCATCCTTGAGGCGGTCGTCCTTGGTGAGGGCGAACTTTACGGTTCTCGTACCGGGGAGGGCTTTTTCCGCAATGACGGGTTTTTCTCCGTTCGAAATCTTGCCGAGGAACTTGGAAAGTTCTTCGGCGGCATGTTTTTCCACCACATGGGCATCCTTTTTCACCACGATGGTACAGCAGCTTTTTCCGTCTTTCACAAAAGTGAAATCGGCAAAAAGCGTTCCGGAAAGCATCGCCAGAATGGCGACGGGCACGACTGTGCGAAAACTTCTTTTCATGTTCGGTCCTTTTTTGTTATTGTCGATCGCGAAAAAACGTTTTATTCTCAAAGGAGGTAATGTAGTACCGGAAGAAGGAAAATGCAAATCTTTTTTCCCGTACATAGAGGGGAAAAACGAAAAATGCCTGCACCGCTTCGGCGGCACAGGCACTTTTTGTCCCGGCAAGGGGAGGGCTACTTCACGGAGGGAGTGATATAGACTTCGTCCAGATCCATGAAGGAGTTCTTGTCCCTGGGGTAGAGTCCCGCGGCGAATTTGGTAAGGTCATACTTGGGCTGGGGGACCTCTATGGAAATATCCTTCCAGTCCTTCGAGGCGATATCCTGTTTGAAGAAGTAAATGCTCTTTCTGTGGATGCGCTGCCCTTTCTTCACGTCGTAGCAGTACCAGGCAAGATCGATCTTGCCTTCCCCCCGGACCCGGAGGCGGATCTTCACTTTTTCGCTTCTGCCCAGATAGTCGTTGGCGATGATCCCCCGCATGTGCATGTAGTGGGACTTGGGGTCTTCCGGGAAAGATTCCATCCCCCCCACCACCTGTCTCCCGCAGAAATGCCAGTAGGCGGGCTTTTTGCCGTCCTTGATCTGCCGGGCCTGCGTGAATTTGACCGTCTGCTTGTCCACTTCGTTGAAGGAGCCGTTTCTCCACAGCCGGGTATCCGCCTCGAAGCCGTCCTGATTCACTTTGCGCTCGGCGCAGAAGTTGACGGGAAGGAACACGCCCACGTTGTGGGGGGTTCCGATGCTCCATGTGGAGGACTCGACCGGCGTCCCGGAGTGCGTCACGATCCCGTTGATCTTCCTTGCCCGCAGGACGTTGACTTTCCACGCCTGTCCGTCGAAGCACTTTTCTCCCAGCGGAGCCGTGGGGATCCTTGCCTCAAGGATCCAGCGGTCTTTGAGTTTCTTCGTTTTCACTTCGATGCCGGAAGTAAATTTCCTGTCCGGCTTGCTTCCGGGATTCACGAAATGGTCGAAGACCTTTCCTGCGGAAGAGACGATGATCTGATAGTAGGCATTGCCCAGATCCGGGTGGTTGAGGAAAAATTCCACCGTGTTGTCCTGCCAGACCTCGCCGTCCAGCTCCTCCCTCGTGTCTTCGGTGACTTTATCCACGTCCGGCTCCATGCACTCCACGCCGAAATAGATGTTTTCGGGCTCATGGAATATCCGGACAAAAGTCTGATGCTTTGCCAGACCTTTGTTGTTGGTGAGTTTGAAGCCGCTTACGGTATCCGCCTTCTGCCAGTCCGGCTCGTCCAGCACGCCGTCGATCTTCACGGGGGCAGTTCTGCGGAAGGAGCGGATCTCCCGGTGGTTGGCCAGATAGTCCTTGCGGAACTTTTCCCAGGTGAGTCCGAAGATCTTCCGTTCCCGCTGAACGTGCATAAGGGCCCTCTTGTCCGGATCGGTTGCGGCGGCCTTTTCCGCGGCATCCAGATAGGCAAGAAGTTTTTCATGGACGCCGGGTCGGTCCAGACAGCGTCCCAGCGGGGAGCTGTGGCCGTGGCCGTAGCAGCCGGGAGTTTCATGGAAGGCTTTGCACAGAAGCTTGCGGAACTCCCGCATGCCCGCTTCCCATGCTTTTTTCCCGTAATAGAGCGTATTGATCTCTTCGGTAAGTTTGTCCGTATCGGTCTTGATGTTCCAGGACTGTTCCGCAAAGGTGTACATGGTCTGCCACATGCCGTACCAGCACAGCTTGGTCATGGGGGAGTTGTCATATCTCTTGCTGTACTTGCCGTCCACGGGGGGCATCTGGGGGCGGATCCCCCTTATCCCCAGCTTGTAGTAGAGCCGCATGAAGTCCGGATAGATATCCTCGATGGGCATGAAGGAGCTGCCCAGCGCGTTGATCTGGCCGTAGGTCACCAGCGGGATCCCCAGCTTTTGGGAGAGTTTCTGCCAGTCCTTGTGCTTCCGCAAATACTCTTTGTTGGTGGGGCAGTTGGGGTCGTCCAGTCTGTGCCGGTAGCAGATCCTGTTGAAGGAAAGCTCCATGGTGGCGAAGCGTTTGTCCGGCTGAACCCCCGTGGGGACCTCCTGAAAGTTCTGATAGGCGATGGTGTTGATGATGGCCTTGGGCTCCTGCTTCATCACATAGTCGATGAGCTGGTTCATGAAGGTCCAGTAGCGGTTGCTCATCATCCTGGAGCCCTGATCCAGCTTCTTGCAGTTTTCGCACTGGCACCAGCCCGTGCCGTCGTTGTTC
>JAGAEF010000033.1 GCA_017613255.1 Lentisphaeria bacterium | reverse complement strand
GCCTTCGCGCAGCGCTGCGGGCTCCCCCTGAACCTGAAGGAACTTCCCGACACCTGGACTTTGCACGGATTCCGGCGGGACTTCGCGCTCACTGGCTTTTTGAATGCGGCGATCACCGATCTCTTCGCCGCGCTCTGCGGAGGGAACGGCCATGCCGCGTGACGACAAATTCTGGAACTGGCAGCTGCGCAGGGAGCCCTTTTTCGCTCCGGTCGCGGGGGTGGGCGTGAGGTGGACCTTTCTCGGCCACCGCGAGTGGGGTTTTGCGCCGGACCGCAAATTCATCGTTTACCGCGACGGCGCGCTCCCGTGGGAGATGCTCGTGCGCCGCCGGAACGTCTCGATCCTGGCGGTGGAAAACGACCCGCGGGGATTTCACGGCGTCGTGCCGAAACTGTACCGGTTCGGGAGCGAGGTCAAGACCTTCGATTCCACGTGGGACTTTCTGCGCGAAGTTTTCGATGTCCCGGAGGACCGGATGCCGGAGCTGCCCGAACTGCTGAAAGAGCGTTACGGGGAGATCGCCTGGCATCCCTACGCGCCGGGCCTGGATCCGGAGCGGCGGTTCGTCGGCGACAGCATGATCGAAACCAGCGAACTGGACGGCGGTCTTCCGCTCGCTTCCCGCTGGGAGATCCACCACTGGCGCTGCGAATGCGGCAGGCAGCTGGTCGGTTTTCAGAAGCTTCCCCACTGGGTATATCATTCCGACGTGCATCACCCCCGGTGCGGTTGCGGAAAAATCGCGCAAACCCGGGAATCGTAACTTGCAAATCCCCCTCCGCCGGAGTAAATTAAGGAAAGACCCGGCGGAGGGGATTTAGGGAGAGAAAACATGAAGAAAGACGAAGTGTTTCGTTACATCGCAACAAAAGTATTAAGGGAGAAATTACCTGGAATTTGTCCGGACCAATATGTCCGTCAAATATTCAGATTAAAAGGACAACCGAAAAAAATGAAAAGGGGGAAAAAGGAGAAAAGCGATTTTCCAGAAAGAATAGATATATTTGAAATAGATACATTTGAATCAGACAAGGTGGACATTACAGAACGTTTTAAAAATATTCTCAATTCTCCTAATGTCAAATCACCTTTCATAATCCTCATCCTTGAATCACCGCACAAAAATGAATTCAAGGGTAAAATTGGTCCCGCAAAGGGAAATACAGGAATTAACATCAGAGAACACATTTGGGAAAATTTCAGAAGTCGCCTTGTAAAATTTCAAAATTATCATTTGATATTGATGAATGCCATCCCTTTTCAATGCTCGTTTGGCGTAAAAACAGACTCTTTTCGAGACGCGGTTTTTGCCACGGCTTGGGAAAATGACGAGATTGGGAAATCTTTTTTCGGGAATCGATTAGGCGCTCTGCTTGGAGCGCTGGGAGGAAAAACGGTCGTCATTGTCAATGCCTGTACGGCGGGTAAAAGCAGAAAATCCAATGTTACAGATGCAATACTAAAACAACTGGATCAGGGAATAAACGAAGTTTGGGAAGTCCCGCATCCATCTTCACGTCAGTGGTGCGATGGGGAGAGCATCAACAAGATATATCCAACAGAAAGTTAGAATCAATACAACTTCCCCGGCCCCGCTGACTTGCGGAGCCGGGGAGTTTTTTACTCTTTTCCCGTGCTGCCGAAGCCGCCGGAGCCTCGGTCGGTTTCGGTGAGTTCGGGGACTTCGGTCAGAGTGACTTCAGGGAGCTTGCAGATCACCATCTGGGCGATACGGTCGCCCGCGCGGATGGGGAAGATGTCGCTCCCGAGGTTGAAGAGGATCACTTTGACCTCGCCGCGATAGTTCGCATCGACCGTGCCGGGAGAGTTGGTCACGGTGATGTTGTGTTTCGCCGCCCAGCCGCTGCGGGGCCGGATCTGCGCCTCGAATCCGGGCGGCAGTTCCATGGCGAATCCCGCGGGGACGACCGCGCCGGAAAGAGGTTCGAGTTCGATATCCACGCGGGAACGCAGATCGTATCCTGCATCATCGCAGTGCGCCTTGACCGGCAGGAATTTTTCGCAGCCGGGCATGAGTTTTATCTTTATTTCCGTCATGGCTTCCTCCATTTGGTTTTGAGTTCATCGATCCGTTTTTGTTCGAAACATTCCATCCGGCGGTTCAACTCGTACGGAGCCAATGTTCCGCCCTCATACGGACTCGGTTTCTCCGCTTCGGCTTTTGCTTTGCGTTCCCACTCGCCGCGATCTTTCATGTAGGCTTTTTCGATTTTATCATATCCCGGCTGATTCCAGATCCGGAACTCGATCCAAAACCGTTCCATCCGGGCAAGTGCGTAAATATCGGCACTGATGATATTCATTTCACTCTGAGTCGAGGCATTGTCAAGACATTTATCAAGCCGCGCTCTGGCAAGACACAATTCCTCTTCCGGCAGACGGGCGGCGCAGCCCGCGAGCAGCAACGCCGCGCCCGCGGCGGCCGGGATCCATGCGGTACTCTTCATTTCGGGTCCTTTCCTGTCGTTTTGCTGACGCGTTGATATTTTTCTCCGTCGAAGCGGAAGATCGAGGTGTGGTATTCCTCCCCGCCGCAGCGGCGCCGGACGAGCAGATCAGGGTATGCCGTCTTGCCCGGGAGAAGCCACAATCTCCCCTGGATCTCATCGGAAAGTTCCGCTCCGGAAAGGCGGGCGAGATACCATATCGGACCGCCCGTCCCGCCCCCGGAAGAGATGACCAGCTGCTCCTGAATTCCGTCTCCGTCGAGGTCGAATCTTCCCGTTTCATAGACGTCGATCTCCCGGGGTCCCGCCTGGGGCGGGGCGCAGGAACAGGCGCAGCCGGCCAGCAGTGCGAAAAGGATCTTTCTCATTCGCTTTCCTCCTCGGGGATCGGCCTCGACAGAAGGGCGATGCTGCGGTCGTCGTTTCCTCTGGGGTCGCGGCTCCAGCAGGAGCGCGTGAGGTAGTCCAGCAGGTCCTGACGGGCAAGCACGCCCGCGGCGCAGTCGTCGAACATCTTGCCGAAGATCGGGCCGGGGACCATCTCCGGAAGTTCGAACATCAGGAACTCCGGACCGTCGCTGGTGAGGGCGATGCCGTCGATGTCCTCAGACGCGACCATGCAGGCGTGGTAATCCCGGGCCGTTTCCGCCTCGGGGCGCAGGAAACGCGTTTCGTTGTCGAATTCCCCCTTGTCCGGGGGGAAGAGCGTGTAGACGCACTCCGCCCCCTCGCGGAGGACGATCGCGCCGTCCCCCACCTGGAAGAAACCGCACCGCCGCTTTCCCCAG
>JAGAEF010000286.1 GCA_017613255.1 Lentisphaeria bacterium | reverse complement strand
GCTGGACTGGACCGTGCCCGCCGACCTCGCCGAGCTCAACTGCATCGTGGGCGGCAAGGAGATTGATTTCAAGTACAAGGACTGCAAGAAGGAGATGGACATGGTCAACAATGCCTTCATCGAGACCATGATCGAAGGCGACGCCCACGGACGGGGCTTCCAGTACCCCATCCCCACCTACTCCATCACCCGTGATTTCGACTGGTCCGAAACCGAAAACAACAAACTGCTTTTCGAAATGACCAGCAAGTACGGCACCCCCTATTTCTCCAACTACGTGAACAGCGACATGGAACCCAGCGACATCCGCTCCATGTGCTGCCGTCTCCGGCTGGACCTGCGGGAACTGCGGAAGAAATCCGGCGGCTATTTCGGAAGCGGAGAGAGCACCGGCTCCATCGGAGTGGTGACCATCAACATGCCCCGGATCGCCTATCTTGCCGCCGACAAGGAGGATTTCTACGCGAGGCTGGACCACATGATGGATGTGGCCGCCCGCAGTCTGAAGATCAAGCGGCAGGTCATTTCCAAGCTGCTGGAAGAGGGGCTTTATCCCTACACCAAACGGTATCTGGGCAAGTTCGACAACCACTTCTCCACCATCGGGCTTGTTGGTATGAATGAGGTCTGCCTCAACGCCAAGTGGCTGAAAATGGATCTCACCCACAAGGAATCCCAGGAGTTCGCCAGGGAGGTCCTCATCCACATGCGGGACCGCCTCTCCGACTATCAGGAGCAGTACGGAGACCTCTACAATCTGGAGGCCACTCCCGCCGAATCCACCTCCTACCGCCTTGCCAAGCATGACAAGAAGCGGTTCGGCGACATCATCACGGCCAACGGCAGCGACTGCGGGGAGCCCTACTACACCAACAGCAGCCATCTGCCCGTGAGCTTCACCGACGACATCTTCGCGGCTCTGGACATTCAGGACGAACTGCAGACCCTGTATACCTCCGGAACGGTTTTCCACGCCTTCCTGGGCGAGAAACTCCCCGACTGGAAGGCCGCCGCCAATCTGGTGCGCAAGATCGCGGAAAACTACCGTTTGCCCTACTACACCATGTCTCCCACCTACTCCGTCTGCCAGAATCACGGCTACATTGCGGGCGAAGCCTTCAAGTGCCCCGAATGCGGCGGAAAGACGGAAGTATACAGCCGCATCACCGGCTACTACCGCCCGGTGCAGAACTGGAACGACGGGAAGGCCCAGGAGTACAAGGACCGGAAGGTGTACAACGCCTTTGCCGCCATCAAGAAGGAGTTCCCCTCCTCCGGGAGGGCCGCCGTCTCCGCCTGCTCCTGCGGTGGGTATCATGCCGTTTCGGAAGCGCCCGCAAAGAAGGCGGAAGTGAAAGCTCCCGCCGAAAAGGTGCAGGAGAAACTTACCTTGTTCACCACCTCCACCTGCCCCAACTGCCGCACGGCGAAAAGTTTTCTGGACAAGGAACACATCCCCTATGAGGTGATCGTTTCCGATCAGGAGCCGGAGAAGGCCAAAGCCTACGGGGTCCGTCAGGCGCCCACTCTGGTGGTGGAAAAGGAGGGGAAAAGGTCTTCTTTCGTGAACCTTTCCGACATCAGAAGATATATCGACCACCGGTGATCCGGATACGGAAAGAGGGGGGCTCCCCCTCTTTTTTTTTGCAAAACAACCTCTTTCAAAAAAAGGAAAAACGATGAAGCACGATACGGCAAAATGGATTTTTCTTCTGCTTGCGGCGGGAGCTTTCACCCTTGCGGGAGGGACTCCCCAGACGCTGAAGATCGACTGCGAACGGGACTCCCGGGAGTACAGGAAGGGGGAAACGGCGCGGTTTTTCCTTGACGTAAAGGATGAGGAAGGCAAATCGGTTGCCGGAAGCAGGATCAAATGCGTGATACGCACGGAAACGGGCCGGAAGGAGCAATTCCTCACAAGCGGAAACGAGCCTGTCTCTCTGGAGGTCACCCAGAATATTCCCGGCAGCTGTTCCTTCGAGGCGGAAGTTCTGGACGGGAACGGCAAATGCCTGAAAAACAAGCTGAACAAGCTTGTTCGGAACGGGAGCGGGGCGGCCTTCTCTCTGGAGGAGCTTGTCCAGGGGTATCCGGAAGAGGCCGATTTCGAAACCTTCTGGCAGGCAAAGAAAAAGGAGCTTGCCGCCGTCCCCATGAAGGTGGAATATAAGGACGTGGATCTGAAGAAGTGGGCCAACGGGGGGCTTAAGTCCTTCGAGGGCAAGATCGTCGTAAAGGACGTGAAGATCTCCTGCTCGGGCAAGCTCCCCGTCACCGGATATTTCGCCATGCCCGCCAAGGCGGCGGAAAAGACTCTTCCCATCGTGATCGTCTATCAGCCCTACGGCGTGCGTAGCTCCTCCGTTCAGGCCAAGTATGCGCAAAAGTGCCTTGTGCTGGACGTCAACGCCAACGGGCTGGAAAACGGCCGGGAGGCTTCCTTCTACCGGGAGCTGGCCAACGGCCCTCTCAAACACTATTTCTTCTTCGGGAACAAGGATCGGGAGACCAGTTACTTCAAGGATATGTACCTGCGGGCCCTGCGGGCTCTGGAATTCATGAAGAGCCGCCCGGAATGGAACGGAAAGGACGTGATCGTCACCGGGTACAGTCAGGGAGGCGCCCAGGCTCTGGCGGTCGCCGGGCTGGATGAGAGCGTTACTATAGTTGCGGCCACCTGTCCCGCCCTCTGCGATCTGGGGGGAGCCCTTGCCGGGCGCAGATCCGGCTGGATCATGCCCTCGGAAGCGTGGAGAAAAAAGGGCGGCAAACTCACGGAAAACGGCATGAAGATCATCCGTACCGCCTCCTACGTCGACAACGCCAACTTCGCCAAAAGGATCAAGGCGGAAGTGTATTTCTCCTCCGGCGATTACGATACGGTCTGCCCCATGGCCTCCGTCTATGTGGCCTATAAGAACGTTCCCGGAAAAAAGAGCTTCACCATCCTGAAGAATGCGGGCCACTGGGCCATGAATCCGGAAGGGGAGAAGCGGATATGGAGCATCATCGATTCTTGCGCGGCGGGAGGGAAGAAATGAAGTGGATCTCCCACCGGGGGGAAAGCTTCGACGCTCCGGAAAACTCTGCTCCCGCCTTCGCCCTTTCTCAGGAAAGAAAGACCTCCGGGATGGAGTGCGATATCCACCTCACGAAGGATTCCTTTCTGGTGGTCTGTCACGATTCCGATACGCTTCGTACCTGCGGAGAATCCCGGATCATCGAAGAATCCCTCTATTCGGATCTTCTCCTTCTGGATGCCTGCAACGGCAAGAAGGAGTATTCCCCCTGCCGCATCCCGCTTTTTGCCGATACTCTCCCGTTTCTGGGGGAGGGAAGAATGTATTTTGTGGAGATCAAGCAGGACGATCCCGCCGTCATCGACGCGATGGTTTCGGAGCTGGAAAAGGCCCATATCCCTCCGGAACAGGTGGTCATGATCAGTTTCAAGCTCCGGATCGTGAAGTGCTTCAAGGAGAAGCACCCCCATCGCAAGGCCCTGCTTCTCACCTCCTTTTCCGTGGACCAGAAGGGCACCTGGGGGCCCACCTCCGGGGAACTTGTCAAAACGCTTGCCGAACTCAAGGCCGACGGCGTGGACATCAGCGGGAATTTGAGTTTCATTACGGAAGAGTACGTGGAAAAGGTGAAGAGCGCCGGCTATGAGTTCGCCGTCTGGACGGTGGACGATCCCAAACAGGCGAAACGGTTCATCGACTTCGGCGTGGATGCCGTCACAAGCAACCGGGCGGCTTTTCTTATGGAAACTTTCCGGGGGAAATAGGAGCATCCGGGGGCGGCTTTTCCCCGTGCGGGCCGCCCTGAAACTTTTTTTTCGCCGGATTTTTGGAAAATATCCGCAAAAAAAGAGCTTTTCCATTTGCTTTTTCCCCGATCGTGGTTATAATTATACGTATACAGGAGGAAACATGAAAAAGCCGGGGAAAAAACAAACCTACACCCTTGTGGAACTTCTGGTGGTGGTCGCCCTTGCCGCCATCCTTTTCGGCATCGGACTGCCGGCCTTCAACACGCTGACCAAAGGAAATGCCATGACCTCCTCCATCAACGAGGTGGCGGGCAAGATCAAGGCCACAAGAGCCTATGCCGTCTCCAACGCGTGCTATACGGCGCTGCTCTTTCCCGACAGCGCGGACGAAGGGTGGTCATCTTCCTCATCTGCCGATTCCAAACTGCGGACGGCCATCACCAACCGAACCTGCCGCCCCTGCGTCGTCGTGCCCAGAAACAACGAGAACGAGTGGATCTTCGATGCCTGGATCGATGGGGAGGGGTGGCTGGAGCTGGGAAAAAGCGTCATCGTCTCCCGTGAAGCGAAATGCATCGACTCAAGCGAAAAAAACTGCGGCGGTTTCGCCTACTGGAGCAAGGTTCCCAGTCAGAGCGAGTTGACGAATCATGGTGACATCACGCTTCGCGCCCCCGTCGATTGCACCTACTCCGTAGATGTTCCCCGGTCCTATCTGGTGGAAGGAGGGAATTCCGACAAAGTGACCTTTTTGCGGGCCATCATCTTCCGTCCCAACGGACAGCTGGTGGAAAACGTGGTTCTTTCTCTTCAGGAAGGCGCAGTCATTCCCGGCAGCAGCGGGTCGAAGCCGGAGGTGGTTGCCACGAGGGATGTGCCCGTCTATCACGCCCTGGGGGTGAACAAGTTCAACGGCAAGATCATCTATTACACCCCCATAACGGAATGAGGCGCTTTTTCCCGGCGCTCCTGCGCTTCTGCACGGCGGGCTTTTCCCGTCTGAAGAAAAACGCTGCGGAATTTTCCCGGAAAACGCCCTGCGGCGTAATGGCTCTGGGCGTGATCTGTGTCCTTCTTCCCCGCTTTCTCTTTCCCCATCAGATTCTTTTGCAGGCGCTTCTTCCGGCGCTGTTTCTTCTGCTTGCGGGGGCGCTTCTCCCGCTTTTCGACACGGTATGGAAATTCGCCCTGCCCGGGCTTCTTGCGGGAACAAGCCTCTTTTTCCGGCAGGAAATGCTCCGACACGATCCCCTGCGGGATTTCGCCGGGGACCGGGAGCAGATCGGGATCGTGGCCGTTGTACGGGCGGAGGATTCCTCCCTTTT
>JAGAEF010000285.1 GCA_017613255.1 Lentisphaeria bacterium | reverse complement strand
CCCACGGAAAAACTGCGGGAAAAGGACAAGCTTCTCCCGAAAAATGCGCCTCTCATCATTCTTTCCCACAGGCCGGAACTTTTCGACCGTATCGACGAAAAAGAAAATATCCTCATGCTTTCCGGCCATTACCACGGCGGGATCGTGGATCTCCCGTTCCTGAAAAAGGGTCAGCTGATCCGCTGGTATCAGAGAAGAAAAAATGCCGATCTTCCTCCGCCAAAATACATCCACGGAAAGTTCGAAGAGGGCAGGAAGAAGCTTTTCGTCACTTCCGGCGTTTCCGGAGGGGCCCACAGCGCCCTGCGCATCAATGTCCCCCGGGAATATCTTGTCCTCACGCTTGTGCGCAAAAAGGAAAAGAAGCAATGAGAGCGGAAGAGCTGAGGGAAAAACTTGCCGCTCCTCTCCAGCTGCGCAACGGAATGCGCCTCCCCTCAAGAGCGGTCATGGCCCCCATGGAAGGGCTGATGAATTCTCCCCGGTTCTTCCGGGCCGTGCAGGCGCTGGGGCTGGCGGAATTCTGGATGACGCCCTTTCTGGGGCTCTCGAAAAACGCGGTCCCGACTCCCGCGGCCTTGCGGAGAAAATACAAAGGGTATCTTGCGGAAAACATCCCCTTTTTCCTCCAGTATCTGGGCCACGATCCGGAGGCGGCGGCGGAAGGAGTCCTTCATGCGGCGCAGGCGGGGATCCGCGGCGTCAATTTCAATTTCGCCTGCCCCAGCAGAACGGTGCTGAAAAGCGGGTCGGGCGGGGCGGTACTGCTGGATCCTTCTCTTGTGGAAAAGATCCTTCTTGCGGCAAGAAAGGCGGTCCCGGAAATGTGCATCAGCGTGAAAATGCGCATCGGGGTCCGCTCCTTTTCCGAGTGTGCGTCTCTCCTTTCGGCAATGAAGAATGCCGACGTGGACCTTGTCATCTGTCACGCCCGCACGGTGGAGGAAAACTATTCCCCCCTCCCGGAGGAGGAGAAAAGGAAACGCATGAGCTTTGCCGCGGAGAAGGCGGGAAAAATCCCCTTCTTCGGCAACGGGGACATCCGGGATGAAAAGACCGCCGCGCTCTACATGGAAAGCGGCTGCGACGGAGTCGCCGTGGCAAGGGGACTATTGCAGGATCCCTGGATCCTCAGGCGGCTTCGCGGGGAAGAATCCCCTCCCCCGGAAGCGGCAAGGAAGCGTTTTCTGGAAGAGTTCGGCAAACTTCTTTCCGGGAAACAGGGTGCGGGGACTTTCGCGGAGTGCGTGAAACTTGCCTACGGGGAGGACTCCCCCCAGTTCCGGACCTGCCTCGAAGCGTTCCGGGGAAACCGAAGAAGCCCCGCAAATACTTGAAAAAAAGAAAAAGCGTGCTATATTTTTGCAAGAGGTTTGGCCGGAAGAAGGCGTTGCCTCGAAAAAAGAGAACCCCGCCAGTGCCGGGAATACCGGCAGGAAAGAATCAACGATCATGGTAAAAAAAGAGCTTACGGTCCGCAATGCGGCCGGGATCCATTGCCGGCCTTCCAGTGTCATCATCGCCAAGGCGGCGGAATACCCCGATCATGAGTTCCTGCTGACGTCCGCCAACGGCTCCTCCTCCCTGACCAGCATTCTGGATCTGCTTGCCCTGGGGATCCAGTGCGGGGAAAAGATCACCCTGACCGTTTCGGGAGCAAAGGAAGAGGAGGCCTGCGGCGTCCTCGCGGAAGCGCTGGAACGGGAATACGATTTCAAGTAACATCCCCGAAAAATGCGTTCCGGAAGATTTTCCGGAGCGGGGAGGAGGATCCATGAACATCATCATTGCCGGAGCCGGAGAACTGGGCAGGCTTCTTGCCGCGAAACTGAACAGATACGGTCACGATGTGGTCATCGTGGACACCGATTCGGAGACGCTTGAGCACATCAACGAGAAACTGGACGTGCGGGTGCTGGAAGGCTCCTGCCTGGACGTGACGGTCCTCAAGGAGGCGGGAATCCGCACGGCGGACGCGTTTCTTGCCCTCAGCGGGAACGATGCCGTCAATATCGTGGGGTGCCGTCTGGCCTCCCGGTTCGGCGTGAAGAAGACGGTATGCCGGCTGAGCAGCAGGGAGTGTTTCTCCGAAAGCGATTTCATCACGCCGGAATCCATGGGGATCTGGGAGGTCATCGAACCCAACGAGGAGTGCATCCGCAAGATCCTCGGCGTGCTGGACAGCAAGGTGGTCATGGAAGAGATCCGCTTTTCCCATCCCGACGCCCTCATCTGCGTGCTGGAAATGCGCAAGACAAGCTTTCTTGCCGGAACGAGGATCAAGGATATCCCCGCTCCCCCCGAGATCCTCAAATCCATCCGGTTCGCCGCCATCGTGCGGGAAAAAGATCTTCTGGTCCCCCACGGGGAGACTCTTCTGGTCCCCGGGGACAAGATCTACATAGCCGGTCACCAGAAGGACGTGCATGCCTTCATCCAGTACGCGGCTCCGGAAGACAACATCCCGCCCCATGCAAGGATCCTCATCGGCGGGGGGACCGAAACTGCCAGACGTCTGGCGATCCTCCTGGCGGACAAAGGGCACGACGTGCGCTTCATCCATCCGGACCGGGAGTTTCAGGAAAAACTGCTGGAAGAGGCCCCTTCCGGACTTCTGGCCATCAACGGCAGACCCACGGACGAAGAGACGCTGGAAGAGGCGGGAGTCCGGGGCTGTTACGCCTTCCTCTGCGCCGGAGAGGACGACGAGGACAATATTCTGGGCAGTCTCATTGCCAAGCGCATGGGGGCGGAAAAGACCGTTTCGGTCACCTTCAAGCCGGAATATATCCGCATAACCCCCACCATCGAAGAGATCAACTGCTCCTTCAGCTCCACGCTGGTTTCCGTGAACGCCATCCTGCGGATGCTGGAAAAACGGACCATGCGGGTGGATGCCTTCCTGCAGATCTTCAATGCCAATCTTACGGAATTCGAGATCACTTCCCGATCCCGTCTCTGCGGAAAGACCATCATGGAATCTTCTCTGCCCCCTTCCCTGCTGCTTGCCCTGCTTTTCCGGACAGGGGAAGTCATGGTCCCGGAAGGCTCCACGGTGCTGGAACAGGGGGACGTGGTGGTGGCCATCACCACGGCGGATTCGGAACGGGAATGCGAAAAGTTCTTCCCCAAGGAATAGACGGAACGCTTCAGGAAGAAAGGATCCTTGCCCATGAACTGGTTCGTCACCTTTCATATCGTTTCCCTTCTGGTCTTTCTGGAAGGCATTGCCATAGCCTTTTCGGCCGTTCCGGGCTTTCTCTGCAACGATCCGGGAAAGGAGCTGTTTTTTCTGGGTCTTTCCGGAGTCTTCACCATGCTCTGCGGGCTTGCCGGATTCCTGTTCACGAAACGCAAGGACATGACGCCTCCCGGCCTGCGGGAAGGGTTTGCCGCCGTGGGACTCACCTGGATCATCTGCGCCGTCTTCGGCGCGCTTCCCTACATCTTCTGCACCGGACTCTTCTTCCCCGACGCCTTCTTCGAGGCCGCCTCCGGCATCACCACCACGGGCTCTTCCATTCTGGCAAAGGGGCTCCGTCTCCGGGACGGCGGGACGCTGAAAGAGGGCATAGAAAGTCTCTCCCACGGCGTTCTTTTCTGGCGCAGTTTGAGTCAGTGGATCGGAGGAGGCGGGATCGTGGTCTTCTCTCTGGCGGTCATTCCCTTTCTGGGCACAGGCAGTCAGGCCCTCTACAATGCGGAAGTCCCGGGAGTAAAGAACAATCACGACCAGTTCACCCCCCGGGTGGCCACCACGGCAAAGATCATGTTCGGCGTCTATCTTACCCTTACCGTCATTCTGGCTCTGCTTCTCTGGGTGAAAATGGATCTCTTCGATGCCGTGTGTCACGCCCTTGCCACCATGGCCACCGGCGGATTTTCCACGAAAAATGCCAGCATCGGGCACTTCGAAAGCGTCTATATCGAGATGGTCATCACCGTCTTCATGTTCCTTGCCGGGTGCAACTTCATCCTTCTTTTCCGCCTCATCCGGGGGATGCGTTTCCGGGAATACTTTTCCGAAGAGCACAAGGTCTTTACGGGGATCGTGCTGGGCTCCACCCTTCTCATCGCCCTCCTTCTGCTCATTTCCAAGTTCCAGTCCGCTGCCGATTTCCATTTGTTCAGGGAGATCCCCGGCGCCCTGCGGAAAAGCGTCTTTCAGGTGGTCTCTCTCATTTCCACCACGGGATTTTCCACGGCGGATTACATGGAGTGGCCCAAATCCACCCACATGCTCATTCTCTTCCTCATGTTCAGCGGGGCCTGCGCGGGCTCCACGGCGGGGGGATTCAAGGTCGTGCGGCTCCTCATCATGGCCAAAAGCGCCATAGCCGAACTCAAGCGCTGCGTCTATCCCCGATCCGTCCAGCTGGTCAAACTGGACAAGACCCGGATCGGGAACGAAGCGTGGCGCAACGCCATCGGCTTTTCCATCATCTACTTTGCCGTTCTCTTCTTTACGGCGTTCCTTCTGCCCTTCCTCTGCGAAATGGATCCCCTCACCGCCCTTTCCGCCTCCATCACGGCCATCAGCAACGTGGGGCCCGGACTGGGGGAGCTGGGCCCCTCCGAAAATTTCGCCTGGGTAGGCACACCCGCCAAACTGCTTCTCGCTCTGGAAATGATCGCGGGAAGGCTGGAACTCTACACCATTCTCATTCTCTTCATGCCCTCGTTCTGGAAGCGGTGAGGGAACGCCAGTTGTCAGTTGTCAGTTGCCAGTTGCCAGTTGTCAGTTGGCAGTTGTCAGTTACCTGTTGGCAGTTGCAGGCGGCGGAGCACAGCCCGTGGAAAAAAATAGTCGGACCAGTCGGACCAGTCGGACAGGTCAGACAGGTCAGACCAGTCGGACCAGTCGGACCTGTCGCGGAGAAAAAGTGCGCAAAAAAGCACACGGGGTGTTTCACCAGTGTGCGGACAAGTGGTCAGTTTTCAGATTTCAGATTTCAGTTGTCAGTTGTCAGGAAAGTATTTTGCGGAAAGCAGGATCCTTCATCAGTTCTTCCCTCAACCGTTCACGCCTGGCCCGCTCTTCAGGGGGCAGCCCATCGGGGATTCGGATCGGGCCGGGGGGAACGTAAGGAGGTTCGGCCATGTTGCTGCCGCCACCGCCAGACTTGACCGCCTGTTCATGGATTTTGGCAATCTTCTCGTCCCATTCTTTGGTCTCATAAAATTCCATCATCTGGCGACCTCCTCCGCCAATACATACACTATATCATCACTTTCAAAAGTTTTCAAGCCCTTCAAGGAAAATTGATAACGGATCGGGGCTTCCTCGCTTCCGGGAATTCGAAAGTTGAAACGGACAAAAACCGCAAGACAGACTGTCTGGAAGGCACGGCACGGCCGAAAGAAGGCTTGAATGCCGGCTTCCCACCTCCTGCGTCTTGAGACTTGAGACTGACAACTGGCAACCAGCAACCAGTAACCAGTAACCAGTAACCAGTAACCAGTAACCAGTGACCAGCAACTGACAACTGAAATCTGACAACTGGCAACTGACAACCGGCAACTGACAACTGGCAACTGACAACTGACAACTGACAACTGGCAACTGACAACTGACAACTGACAACTGGCAACTGGCAACTGACAACTGACAACTGACAACCGGCAACCGGCAACCAGTAACCAGTAACCAGTAACCAGTGACCAGCAACTGACAACTGACAACTGGCGCCTGACGCCTGGCGCCTGGCGTCTTGCCCGTAAAAAAACTGAAATTTTCCTTTTCCCTGCCGCAAGCGGAAAAATGACGCAAGGAAGGAAGAATAAAGGGATTTTCTCTCCGTCCGCGACGGAAAAAACGGTTGAAAAGAGACTTTTTTGCTGTACATTAAGGGGTCGGCCGAAATTTTCCGTGAATATGGGAAAAGCAGGGGAACATTTCCACGCGGCACATGTCTCATCGGGGGGAGAAAATATGGAAAAAGTGGAAGAACAATACGAAAATCAGCTGATCCGGGAGTTCAAAGAGGGCAAAGTCGAAAGGTTCGACGAGCTTGTGAGAATGTATACGCCCGTTCTTTATCGGTTCGCCTGCGGACTTCTGGAAAACAGGGACGATGCGGAAGAGGTGGTGCAGGATGCCTTCGTGAGAGCGTACAAGGCACTGCCGCTCTTCCGGGGGGATTCCAGTTTCAGCACCTGGATCCACCGCATCACCATGAATCTGGCAAGAAACAAGTTCCACTACAACCGGTGCAGAGGTCAGGGACTGAACGTAAGTCTCGCGGACCTGAACGGGAAGGACCCGGAGGAAGAGGACGGCAGAGAGTACGAGCTTCCGGACATCTCCTCGGCCCCGGACCGCCTTCTGGAAAAGGCGGAATTCGAACAGAACGTGCTGGAGGGTCTTCAGCTGCTCCCGGAAAATCTCCGGGAGGCCATGATCCTGCGGCATGTGGACAATATGCCTTACGAAAAAATCGCTTCCGTACTGGACTGCAAGATCGGGACGGTCAAATCCCGGCTGGCCAGAGGCAGGGAACTTCTGCGGGATTATCTCCTGCGCACCGATCTGCCTGTTGCGGAAAGCGGGATCCCGCTGGAAAAAAGCCCCCACCTGGTCAATAGAATGAATGGAGTATGAAAATGAAGAGTGAACCCATCGAAGGAGTCAAAGCTTCCTCCGGAGAAGAGGCGTGCAGAACGGGAGAAGCGAAAAAAAGCGCCTCCTGCATTGCCGCCGAATCCCTGAGCGCCTATGCCGACGGAGAGTATGTTCTTTCCCCGGAGGAGGAAGCCCATCTGGAAAAATGCGCCTTCTGCAGAAAGGAACTGGAATTCCTCCGGAAACTCAATGAAGCGCTGGGAAAGGCCCTCCACGAAGAGTGCCCCCCTGCCCTCATCGACCTCATGTCGGAAAAAGTCCGGGAGAGGATCCGGAACGAGAAAAAATTTCAGAGGAAGAAAAAACTTTTCTTTTCTCCCGCACGGATCCTTCTCCGGGCGGCCGCGGCGGTCGCCGTCTTTTTCTTTGCCGTCTATTTCCTTGTGGACAACCCCAATGAAGGAGGCTTTTTTTCCTCCTTCAGGAGAAAACCCGTCTCTGCGGAAAAAGGCAGTGCGGCGCAGACGGGCGTTGCCTCGCAGGAAACCGCCGGGACCAATGTGGATATCCGCAATCTGGTGGCGGCTTCTTCCGACTCTTCCCCCGTGCGGTTCCTTTCCGCAAACGCCCCCAAGGGGGAGGAAAAGCCCGCCCTGATCGGGGAGAAGGTGAGCCAGCTCTGGCTCTATGACAAGGCAAAGGCCGGAAAAGCGCTTTCCGAAGCGAAAAAACTTCTTGCCGCCGCCGCGGAAAATGGCCGGTACAGGCAGGAAAAGACCCAGCTTGCCGACGATACCTTTGTTCTCGTCACCACAAGAAAGAAGGCGGTCATCCTCGTCCGCGCCCTTGCCGCAATCGGATTCAAACTTGTCTCCCACGACCAGCCCCAGCCGGAACAGAAAGTCTTTTTTGGCTCCGGGGAAGAAAAAACCGTCATCACCCTTTCCTTCCTCCCCAAATAACGATTTCCAAACACAAGGCCCCCCCAAATGAAACGTTTCTCCCTTTCTTCTTCCTTTTTCTTCCTTCTCCTTGCCGCTTCCTTCCTTCCCGGCGCAACCTTCGTGCAGGCCCAGACGCAGGACAAAAGTGCGGAAACGGCCAAAAAGCGGCTTTATCTCAAGAAGATCACCCGTCTGGGACCGCAGAAAAGCGGGATCCTCGCCATTCAGGATGCCGCAAACCGCCTTCCCAAAAAGATCTTTTCCAAAGGGGGGAAAGCTGTTGCCTTTTCCGGGGACGCTTCCACCGCCTCCTCCGTCAATGTCTTTACCGTCCACAACGGCGGGAAGCTCTATCTGGTGGATGCGGGCTTCGGTTCTCCCAGAGGGGAGCTTTTCTCCCTTCTGAAAAAACTGGACGTGAAAAGGGAAAAGGTCTGCGGGATCCTGCTTACCCATGTCCATCCCGACCATATCGGCGGACTTCTGACGCCCGAAGGGGAGAAGGCATTCCCCAACGCGAAGATCTTTCTCTCCAAAAGGGAGTTTATCTGGGCCAGTTCGGAAAAGTCCCCCATGTTCCGCGCCTTCGAAAAAGTCCGCAGGGCCTATGGAGAAAAGATCGTCCCCTTTGCGGCGGGGGAGAAAGTGGAAGGGCTTTTCCTCTCCCGCCTTGCTCCCGGGCATACGCCGGGTCACACGGTCTATGAGTACAGGAACATCCTTTCATCGGCGACCTGCTCCATGCGGAAGAACTCCAGTTCGCCGATCCGGAAATATGCGCCTCCTTCGATATGGACAAACCCCTTGCCGTCCGGACGCGGAAAGAGATCCTTTCCTACGGGGCGAAAAAGGGTCTTCTCCTTGCCGGAGCCCATATCCCCTTCCCCGGAACGGGAAAGGTTTTTCCGGCGGAAAACGGTTTTTCCTTCACCCCCGGCAAAGAGTGAAAATATGCCGGAAAACGATATGGAAAAACCGCTTCTTCTGCACTGCTGCTGCGGGCCCTGCGCTTCCGCCTGCGTGGAACGGCTCCTTGGGGAAAAACGGGTGATCGTCCTCTTTTTTTCCAATTCCAATATCGCAACGAAGGAAGAGTTCGAAAAAAGGCTTGCCTGCGTAAAATTCCTTGCGGAAAAATTTTCCCTCCCGCTGGTGGTGGATCCTTACGATCATGAAGCGTGGATCCAACACGTTTCCGCGCTGCCGGAGTATGAAAAACAGCCGGAAAAGGGTGCCCGCTGCGCCCTCTGCTTTGCCTACTCTCTGGGAAGGGCCCAAGAGTATGCAAAGGCACACGGGACCCATTTCACCACCACGCTGACGGTAAGTCCCCACAAGGACTCCCGTCTCATTTTTTCCATCGGGGGACGCTCCCCCCTCTTCGAGCCCATGGACTTCAAGAAGAAGGGCGGTTTTCTGCGTTCCATCCAGCTTTCCAAAGAGTACGGATTCTACCGGCAGAATTTCTGCGGATGCGAATTTTCCCTTGCCGCCTCCCGCTGAAAGGGTTTTCCTTTGCAAAAGGGTTTGCAAACACGTTTTCCCGTGCTATATTACCTTCTGCGGAACAACACAAACCCGGCACATAAAAAGAAAGGTTTCCCCATGAAACGCTCCCTCGTCCCCGTCCTTCTCGTCCTTCTTTCGGCGCTTCCCCTGTGCGCAAAAGAGTTCCTTCTCACCGACAAGGGAGTGATCGTCTCCCACGTGGTCACCGGGCCGAAAGCCACGCCTGCGGAACGGCACGCGGCAAGGGAACTAACCCAGTATCTGGCAAAAATCTCCAAGGCCCCCAAGGCCCTGCCGCCCAGCGGAAAGGAAATGAAGGGGAAATACAATATCTATCTTGTCCTTGCCGCAACGGGGGAGGAGGAAAGAGCGAAGAAGTCGGGCGTGGATCTCACAAAACTTGTCCCGGGGGACTCTTTCGCCCTGTCCGCAAAGGAGGACGGTCTCTACATCGTTTCGAGGAAAAAGGCGGGGATCCTGTACGGAGCCTATGAGGTGCTGAAACGGTACGGCGGGATCCGCTGGCTCTTCCCCGGGAAGGACGGGGAATACTTTACGCCCAAAGGAACCATTGCCGTCCCGGAAGGGATCACCTATCACATCCCCTCCTTCAGCGAGAGAAAGGTGGGCTTCAACTGCGCCAACGTGACAAGCTATATTCCCGATTCCTGGGACTGGTGCGTAAGGAACAATATACGGTTTTCCACGGGTTCCGGGATCCTCAAATCCTTCAGGGAGCTTTCCGCTGGCATGAATCTGCGGGCGGTGGAATCCGGAGACGGCGGCCACATTCTGGGAAATCTGCTTACCGGATACGGGATCCGCAAGGAGGTCAGGGATTACAAGAAAACTCTGAAAGATCTTTACGCCAAACACCCGGAATACTTCCCCCTGGTCAACGGCAAACGCGTCCCGCTGG
>JAGAEF010000284.1 GCA_017613255.1 Lentisphaeria bacterium | reverse complement strand
TCCCGCACTCATTCTTCCCCTGCCAATACCGTAATTTTTCCACCGTAAAATTCCATTTTGCCACCAATAGTCTTTCCGGCGGACTCCCCGAAACTTCCTGCATCTTCAAAAGCCTCTCCATTTCCGGGAAATTGGCTTTCATCTTCTCATACTTTTTCTGTGCATACCACAGAAAATTTTCCATGATAAGCAGATAGAAACTGTAATAGGAATGTTCCCGAGGCGAAATCCGTTTCCCGGCAAGAGTCGCGCGATACTCCTTTAAAATCTCCAAAGCCTGCTCAAATTGATTTTCTTCCACAAGATCGCAAAAGTTGCTCACATAACGATCCATGACGGCAACGAAATCTTCTTTCTCCTGCATTTTCGCCGGAAGACGATAAAAGTACACGCCGCCTCCGGCAATGGCCAGAAGGACAAGAACGGAAACGGCAAGAATGATCCGCTTTTTCATTTCAACCTCTTTTTTGCGGGTAATATATTCCCTCCGAAACACTTTGTCAATCCCGCACAGGAAAATTCTCCAGCGGTTCCGCAGCAGCTGTCCTCTCCCGGAAGACACCTTTGCTCCGGATCCCCATGGATTCATACGGGCCGATGCGGGAAAACCGACTTGAAAATCCGCCGGAACGTGCTACAGTAGAAGGAAGCGGAAAAGAGTGTTTCCGGAAAGGAAGAGGTAAACTTTTATGAGCGGGATTTTTCATGTTTCAAGCGTTCCGGACCGGATGAAGGAGCGTTTTGCAGGTCAGCCGGACCATCTAACGATCTGTTTCTGGCTGTGGGCGTTGTTCAATTCCGTTTCGGATGAAGAGTATCCCGCCTTCTGCGACCGCGTCATGGGGGAGATCCGGGACCGTGGCTTCAACTGCGTGCGCATGGATGACGGCGCCGGACTTTTCCGCGACATAAACGGCGTCCCCCGGGGGCCGATCCGCTGGCACCTTCAGGCGGGGCCTTTTCAGGCAACGAGGCAGAGGCCCGGAGAGGGAGTCGGCTCGATGGAAAAACGGCTCCTGATCTTCTGCAGAGCGGCCGCAAAATACGGAATCAAACTGATCCTTTCCAGCTGGTATTATCTTCACAAGAACTGGCAGCTGGAGGAATCCATCAATGCGGAACTTTTCGAAGGCCTGCCCGCGGCGGCGGACAAGATCCGCTATTTCACCGACGAACACTGCCGCATCCTGCAATTATTGCGGGAAAACGATCTTCTTTCCGTCATCGCCTTCGTGGAACTGTGCAACGAATTCAGCTCCATAAAGCATGTGCTCACACAGGAAAAGTATACGCCTGAGGAGGCCGGAAAGTGGCGGAAGCTTCTGGAAGAGGCCTATGGCCGTTTGAAACGGGAAAATCCGGAACTTTTGTTCGCCTTCGACAACGCCTCCCCCGGCTTCGACAAAAATCTCGTCCCCCGCAACGTGGACATCCTGAACTATCACCACTACTACATGTGGGGGACATTGTACAGCATGCTGGACAATTCTCTCACCAGCGAACAAAAGGATGTGGAGTTTCCCCCGGAAGTGGCGTACTTCCTGCGGAAGGACCGCCCGCACTATGAGGACATCGTAAGGGAACGCACCCGTTACACGAAGATCCGCTCCGCCCACGACTGGACCCAGCGGATGGTGCTCTACAATTCTCTGGACCCGGCAAAGATCCCGGAACTGGAAAGGATTCTGGAGAAAAAATTCCTGGAGAACCGGGATACGTTCATGGAATATCTGAAGGACGGACTCGACCATGTGAAGAAGTTCCGGGATGAAGTCCTGCCGGGGGCCCCCGTCGTCATGGGGGAAGGCACCTCCTGCTGTACGTCGGATAAGGTTCTTTTCGAAGAGCACAGCGACGCCTTCTGGGCGTTTCTGGAAAAGCAGGCCCTGTTCCTGCGGGAAAACGGATTGTGGGGCACGGTGGTGCGCACCGGGAGTTCCCCCGTGGACGTTTCCTGGAACATGCGGGCGGAATCCTTCCGGAAGGTCAATATGCTGTTTCTGAAGGGGAAAGAAGAGGAGTAATCATGTGGAACAGTTTCGGCGGTTTTTTTCTCGTATTCATCGCGGGGGCCCTGTGGATCGGCGTGGGGGTCTCCGTCAGCAAGTGTTCGGAAAAGAAATTGAATTACAACATCGTGCAGGGGCTGGCCTATCTGGGCTCCGCATTGTTCTGCGCCATTCTGCTTGCGGGCAAAAGTCTTGCTTACGGAACGTCCGGGATCTCCTGGTTCGGGTTCGTCATGTGCATGCTTGCCGGGATCGCCAACTTCTTCAACTACGTCCTGACCGGGAAGGCCATGCAGAAAGGGCCCAACGGGCTGGTGTGGGGGATCATGCAGGCGGGAATGATCGGGAGCTTCCTCATGGGAGTAACCTTTTTCGGCGAAAAGCCCGATTTTCTCCGGCTGACGGGGCTTCTGCTGATCGTTTGCGGCGTTCTGGGCATGGGGCTGAACAAAGGAGGGAAGAACTCTTCTTCCCCGCAGGACAAAAGCTGGGTCCTGCTCTCTCTGGGAGCCATGGTGCTGGTCATGGTGACCCACTGCTGCAGCACTCTGCCTTCTTTCTTCCCCGACCTGGGGAAAAACGACACCGTGAGCCGGACGCTGGGGATGTATCTGGGGGGAGTGACCGGATTCGTGCTCACCACCTTGCCGGGGATGATCCGGAAGCGGGATTTCGGAAGAAAAGGCGAATGGATCAATGCGGGCATCCTCATGGTGCTGAACACCTCCGCCAGCTTGTTCTTCTTCTACCGGGGGCTGGATCTTCTGGTGAAGATCGGCCGGGCCGGGCTGGCCTATCCCCTTGCCATCGGGGTCTGCGTCATCGGGTTTTCCCTTTACAGTCTGTTCGTTCTCAAGGAAAAATTCGCCCGGATCGCTCTGGCCGGACTGGGGGCGGTGTGCGCCGGGATCATCATGATCGCCATACGATAAAAACCTACGAAACGAGAGGAAGGAAATCATGTACTGCCGCAAAACCTTCGAAGAACTTCTGGACGTCAAAAGTCCGGTGAAACCCTTTTCGTTTTCCTACGAGGGGACCCCTTGTGACCTGAGTACGATCCCCTGCGTGATCGAAGAAGGAAAAGACGGAAAACGCACCATGATCTACGAGGTGGTCCCGGGAACGGTGCGGCTGATCCTGGACATGGTGTGCTATTCCGATTTCCCGGTGATCGAATATACGCCCTATTTTGAAAACATTTCCGACAAAGATTCGGGGATCCTTTCGAATATTTCCGTGCTGGATTACGAGGGGGAGGACCCTTACTATTTCGGTACGAGAAAAGTGAAAAAGAACATTTTCGGGACCCCCAGCCGTCTTTCCATCCGTTACTATCTGGGCGCCCAGGCCAACGGCGTGGATTATATCCCGCAGAGGAAGGATATTTTCGCCTACCGCAAGGTAAGCGACAAGCTGGAACTGGAAAGTTTGGAGTCCCGGTGTTCTTCGGATTATCTGCCGTTTTTCTCCATCGACAACGATCAGCTCAACGGGTTCGATCTGGCCGTCGGCTGGACCGGAGCGTGGAAATTTTCCGCGGAAAAGGAGGTCCAGAGCAAGTCGAAAGTAACCGAACTCAAAAGCCGGATCCGGTGCGGCATGAAACGGGCGGCCTTCCGTCTGCATCCCGGGGAAAAAGTCATGCAGCCGGGGATTCTGCTGCATTTCCGCGAAAACAAAAGCATCCGGGACTCTCAAAACGAATTCCGGCGCTTCATGCTTGAGCACCACTCGCCCCGGAACAGCCGGGGAGAGCTCTTCAAACCCCCGATCTGCCTGACCTTCTGGGGCGGACTGGAAACGGACAAAATGATCGCCCGCATCCAAAGGGCGCGGGAAAAGAATCTGCCTTACGAGGAAGTGTGGATGGATGCGGGCTGGATGGGAACTCCGGGCCCGTGCCCCCATTTTCTGGAAGAAAGCGAGCAGGAGAGCGACTGGCCCAAACGGGTCGGGTCGTGGCAGATCAACACCTGGGCGCACCCCCGCGGACTCAAGCCCGTTTCGGACGCGGCGCACAAGGCAGGCATGCGTTTCCTGGTCTGGTTCGAATCCCTGCGCGTCCATTCCGGATGCGGCGGAAAGATCCTTACGGAACATCCGGAATGGCTGCTGGGCGACAAGAAAGCCTTTGCCGAAGGGAAAGAGGTGGATTTCCTGCTGAATATCGGGATCCCGGAAGCGCGTAAATACCTGTTCGACACTCTCTGCGGGATCATCCAGCGGGAGGGGATCGACGACTACCGGGAGGACTTCAACATCTCCCCGCAGACCCATCTGGCTTCCGGGGACGAACCGGACCGGATCGGCGTTACGGAAATGAAATTCGTGGAAGCGTGCTATATTCTGTGGGAGGAGCTGCGGGAGCGTTTTCCCGATCTTTTCATCGACAACTGCGCCAGCGGCGGACGGCGGCTGGACTACAAGATGGCGTCGCTGTCCTTCCCGCTCTGCCAGAGCGATCTGGCCTGCTGCGAACTTTACGAGGAAGAGTGTCTCCAGCTGGAAAACTTTTCTCTGGACAACGTTCTGCCTTTGCACGGCACCTTGAACTGGGGGCCGGAGGATCCCTATCACATGGCCAGCGGAATGGGAGGCGGGATCGGCTGCAAGATCTGGAACTTCAACGGGCGCGATCCAAAGGAAAACGAAGACGATGCCTTCCACCGCAAAATGTTGGAATGGGCGAAGCTTCTGCGGGACATCCACATGAAGGGCGACATTTATCCTCTCACGGAGGAGCCGGAAAACGACTGGATGAAATGGGCCGGCGAGCAGATCCATGATCCCAAGGAAAATTGCGGCATGGTCCAGATCTTCCGGCGCAAAAGAAGCCCCGAAGCGGATTTTCAGCTGAAACTTGCGGGTCTGGATCCGGAAGCGCTCTATGAGGCGGAATTCTTCACGGGAGAAAAAAAGAAACTTTCCGGAAAGGAGTTTGCCTCCCTCACGATCCATCTGGCTGAGCCCCGCTCCTTCCAGATCATCCGCTATGCCCGTATGAAATGAGGAGCGGAGGAAACACTTCCCCGGCAGGAGTTCTTTCCATCACGGAAAATCCGGCAAAAAACCGTTCCGGCAGCTTGAAAAAAACGATTTTCGTGGTACATTACATCAAATGTGTTTTTCATCCACAGGGAACAATAACCGCAACAGGAGAACAGGTATGATCTTCACACACGAAGTCGAAGAAATGTGCTGTGTGGCCAAAGGGCCCAAGAACGGCCCCGCGCCCATTCCTCAGGAAGGCGCATGGACGAGAGCCAAAGAAGTCAAGGACATTTCCGGACTCACCCACGGCGTGGGCTGGTGCGCACCCCAGCAGGGCGCCTGCAAACTCACGCTCAACGTGAAAAACGGCATCATTCAGGAAGCGCTGGTGGAAACCATCGGGTGCTCCGGCATGACCCACTCCGCCGCCATGGCCGCCGAGATCCTTCCCGGCAAGACCATTCTGGAGGCGCTGAACACCGACCTGGTCTGCGACGCCATCAATACCGCCATGCGGGAACTTTTCCTGCAGATCGTGTACGGACGCACCCAGACCGCCTTCAGCGAAGGCGGGCTCCCCATCGGAGCGGGTCTGGAAGACCTCAAGCAGCTGCGTTCCATCACCGGGACCATGTACAGCACCGCCCAGAAAGGCGTGCGCTATCTGGATATGGCGGAAGGGTATGTCACGGGTCTGGCTCTGGACAAGGAGAACAAGGTCATCGGATTCGAGTTCGTGAATCTTGGCAAGATGATGGAGTTCG
>JAGAEF010000032.1 GCA_017613255.1 Lentisphaeria bacterium | reverse complement strand
TCGAACCAGACCAGAAGACGCATTCCCGCATCATGCACGGCCTCGGAGATCGGCTTGAGGCCATGGGGGTGGGCCCAGGTGTTGAAATCCCACGATCCCACCCTCTGGGGCCAGTCGCTTGTATACGGGCTCTTTTCCAGAAAATGGGGGCAGGGGCCGGGGGAGCCCATCCAGCCCGCGTCGATCCAGTGGGTTTCGTAGGGAAGATGCTTTTCCTTGATGACCTTTATGCGGGCAATCTGTTTGTCCGTTTCCAGTCCGCCCCACGTCATGAAGGAGATGGGCGGCTTGAGGAGTTCCCCCCGGCTGTTCCGGGGCGCGTAGTGGGCGATCATGAAGCGCCGGAATTCGTTCTGCGCGTCCCGGATGCTTTTCCCTTCCCGGAAATGGATCAGGACGGAAGGCTGCATGACTTTTTCTCCGGGGTGCAGACGGAAGGAGGTCTTCCTCATGCCGCAGCGGATCCTGCTTGTTTTTCCCGCCCCCAGCAAAGGAGAGGTGATCTCCTTTTCCACGGAAAATTTCCAGCTCCCGGACCATCCCAGCGCCAGATTGATCCCGTTCATGGCGTCATTGTCCACCGCGAAAAAGGGGAGAAAGTCCGTGGAGCACCAGCCGGAGGCGTTTTCCAGTTCCAGTTTGTTGCTTCCCGGGCGGGCGAAAAGGTCCCGCCTCTGGGGGAGAAAATCCGCGCCGGAGGCCTTGGCCCCCAGATGATAACGGACACGGATCTTGCTGTTGCCGAACTGGAGGCTTTCGCCGAGCGTCTGTTCTCCGAAGATCACAAGGTCCTCCGCTTCGTAATCCAGCACGGAGACCTCCGAAAGGATCCCGGAATCCTTTTCGGAAATGTTTTCCAGATACGGGGTGTATTCGATCACGGGGAAATCCGGATAAACCGTCATTTCCAACGTCGCCCGGATGACCCCCGGGATCACTTCATAGATCCTTTTGCATTTCCCCTTTTCCCCTTTTTCCGCTTTGCAGGGAACTTTACTTAAATCGCATTTTTCCCCCTCGTAGGAAAGGGAAAAAGGTTTGACGGGACTTTTTTCGTCCAGAAGAGCTTCGAAGGTTTTGCGGCAGTACATGTTTTCCTCCTGTAGTATGTCGTGTTTTCACTTCTTTTATCGTTTTGTCGTCTTTTGCTTCCTTTTCGGCAGTCTCACAGAAAGATCCGGTAGCTTCCCGGAAGGAGGCGTGCGGAACAATCATCCACTTTTTCGAACTCCTTTTTCCCCGATGGATCCGTGATCTTCTTCCAAGAGGCAAGGGAGAAGCGGAACAGCAGAGCCTCTTCCTTGAGCTGGGAAACCGGGGGCTCCTTGAGACAGGAGATCCAGCGGTTGGCCATGGGGCGGAACTGTCTCCCTCTCTGGGGGTCGCTCAGGAACTTCTGGGCGGGATGCAGGTGCAACAGCCACTCCTTTTCCGACACCTTTTCCAGCACATAGCAGGAGTTGCCGCCGCAGGAGGCAAGGGGGGAAGTCCCCCTTCCGAAGATCTTCCGCAGGCTTTTCCGGTCGGGGACAGGCGTATCCGTGTCGCAGGAGTAAATGAAACTTGTCCCGTCCGCATAGACCACGGAATCGTTTTTCCTTTGAATCACGAACCCTTCCCCGCTCCAGCGCTCCTCTTCCATGGTCAGGAAAGAGAATGTTTCCTTGTGGAATATGGCGGCCGCCGCGGCAAAACCGGCGGCCTTGGAGGGGGTGTGCTCCAGATTGAGGAAATGGACCAGCCAGCCCGGATTCCACGCCGCCACAGCGGCCGGCGTATAGGTGAAATAGGCGGCCATCTGCATGCCGAAATCCCGGTACGCCGCCGCAAGAGAGGCCAGCGGATAGCCGTTCTGCGTGCCGGTTGCGTCGAATTCGTATACGATTCTGGCAAGGTCGGAACAGCAGGAGGAGCGGACCCTTTCCAGCCAGGCTTTCGCCTTGGGAAGAAAGTTGACATTGTCCGTATTGGCGCCGTCGAAGCCGCAGGTGTTGAGATAAGTCCCGAAGGAGATGGCGTCGATACGGTGTTTTTTCAGCAGCTGATCCATTGCCGCGCTTACATTGCCGCTGCAGCTCACGAAACACGCCTTGAGGACTCTGTTCCCGAAAAATTCGTCCACGATCCCCATAAGGGCGTCCAGATAGTGTTTGAGATTTTGGAAATTGAAGGCGTTATACAGCTCGTCCCGGTCGGTGATCTCCGTGTGTTCCGACTGGAAGTTCCGGAAGATCTCCTTAAGCTCCCTGCGCAGTTTCCCCTGAGAAAAGACGCAGTACCCCATGCCCTCCGGCGTGGTTTCCGTTTCCACCAGCCACGGGGCGACGAAATCCGGCTCGTTGCAGGGCTCCAGCGCCACGATGTTGCCGTGTTCGCAGAAGCGTTTCCCTGTCCAGCGCGACCTGTGGCCGAACAGTTCCCGGAAGTAGCGTTTCTGACATTCCAGAGCTTCCTTGTTCCACAGCAGACTGTCCTTGCTGTAGAAATTGGAGAAGCCGAATCCGGGATGGGAGCGGCAGTACCAGTAGGCGTAATCCCGTTCCGCGGCCAGCTGAGTGGCCACCGTGTTCCACCACACCATGGGGGTGATCATGAGGTAAATATCCTGCTCTTCGGCCTTCTTGAGCACATAATCCAGCACGTCCAGATTGCCGTTTCCCACAAGATGGCCTTCGGGATCGGTGATCTCCCGGTCGTAGAGATGGATCCGGATGAACCGGACGCCCAGTTCCCGGAAGTGGCAAAAATCCTCGTCCACCGCGCGGAAATGATCTTTTCCCAGTTCGGCGATATTATAGAAATTGTGGTTGAACGGCGCGTAATAATTCACGCCGAACAGCCGCACCGTCCTTCCGGAGGCATCCAGGATCACTCCCGATTCCACATGAAAAGGCGTTTCGTACTTCATGGAATGCTCTCTTCTTTCCTTCATATCCTGCCGCTTTTCCGCAGAGTATCCAGTCCGTGCTGGAGAAATTTCCTCGCCCGGTTCGTCACGGAAGAGAGACCGAAAAGCTTGACGGTCTCCCGGAAAAGAGTATCCACTTCGCAGGAATGGAAGTCCATGAGGACTTCATACATGGCGTTGGCCAGTTCCTCCGGCGGGATCTCGTCTATGGCGCGTTTGCTTTCCTCGGTTTCCCCCACCCGGTAAAAACGGTATTCCGCCGGGTTTTGGCCGGGCGCCCAGAAGACCCGCTCTTCGCCGTTTTCCGTAACCGCCGGGTCGGGAGGCAGGCACTCGTCCAGAATCTTCTGGATATTGCCGCCTATGCGGGTGAATCCCCATGCCCGGGCGACTCTCCGTTTGAGAACATGTTCATAAACAGGCGCCTCCTGCCGGATGATCTGGGCGATCTGCTGCCGGATCCTCTCTTTCCCCGATTCCTCGTAGAAGTCCATCTGCGCAGGGGGGGAATCACTTCGCCAAACACTGTAC
>JAGAEF010000283.1 GCA_017613255.1 Lentisphaeria bacterium | reverse complement strand
TCCGGCGGTGTTTTTCCGCCGGAAGGCCGCGCTGTAAATGGGAGGGGAAACTACCCAGCCACCAAACGCTTCTGCAGTCAAGGCACTGCCCGGCTACACGACCCTTCTGTACTGCGAAACTACCCGGCCAGCCCGGCCCTTCTGCGTGAAAATGAGAGGGGGCCAGGGGGAGAGAGAAAAGCGCAGGCGCGTTTGTCTCTCCCCCCTTCGAACACGACTCGGCTGGAAACATAAGTTTTGTTTTTTCCCATTCCTTAAAAACGTCCCGGCTGGAGAATAGGCTTTATAGGCCGAATAGGGCCAATAAGCAGGGGGGAAACGCAGAGCGAAAAAACACTTCTTCCGTTTCCAGCTTGGGCTGGGGAGTACGGATAAGTACGGAGTACTACGGAGTGGAACGGAGGGTGCGGCAGGGAATGCCCCGGCTGGAGAACAGGCCGGGGACCGGCAAGGAACTCCCACCGTATTCTTCCCCGCCTGCCGGGTCGTCCTCCCCTACTTCAGGGGCAAGGTCCAGACGGGACGTTTCCGGAAGGGCGTGTTGAATTTGCGTTTCAGGACGCCCTTTTCCTCCAGGTGCACGTAACAAGCCGTATCGCAGGCGCGTCCGCACATGCTGGCCACCATGGCGTGCTTGATGGGCGGATAAAAACGGATCTGGTCGATGATCTCTCTGGCCCGCTCCGGAGAAAGGTCCGCCTCCCCGGAAATGATCTTGAGACATTCCGGATCATCGGCAAAGGCGTTGGGCGGCATGAAGGGATTTTTGCTCCGGTTGGCCCCCTTGTAATAGGCGGCGCACTGCCAGACGTTGCGTTTCCCGTCGGGCCCCAGCGCGTGTCCGGGACAGGCTTTTGCACATTCGCCGCAGGAATCGCACAGATGGGGTTTCACGATCTCATCCGGGGAAAATTCCGCGTCCGTAAGGATGAATCCCCAGCGCTGATTGGGGCCGAAGTCGTCCGTGAGGACGGATCCGGAAAGTCCGATCTCGCCCAGTCCGCAATCCACGGCGCACTTTTCGAAATCCAGAATCGTTTCCGATTTCCTTCCCCGGTAGATCTCATCGTAGGCGACCTCGAAATTGGTCCCTTCCTCCTCCTGCATCACCAGCTGGAAACGGCGCTGGGGCAGCGCTTCGAATCCCGCCTCCTCCAGCACGGAACACCCCCGCAGGAGCGCGCCGGGGATCATGACCTCCTCCAGAGTCTCCACGGAGGTGGTGTACTGGTAATACACGGTCCCTTCCTCGATCCCCCGCCGGGTGCCCCTCAACTGACGGAAGGCCACGCAGATGACGCTTTTTGCCTCGGGAAAGAGTTTTTTCACCGCCGGATCCCGCATGCGGTCCGCACTGCCGAACCGGACAAGATCCGCCGCACTTTTTTTCAGAACGGAAACGAGTTTTTCCTTGAGAAGATCATTCATAACACACCTTTTTCCTTCAAATGCCTGTAACACGCCATATCGCAGGCTCTGCCGCAGATACAGGGGATGTAGCCGGTGGAACGGCTGGGCAGAAAGTCGATCTTTTTGTAGATCTCTCTTGCGCTTTCCCTGTCGAAATGCTTTTCTCCTGCAAGAACTTTTTCCCGTTCCGGATCGTTTTCAAGGAACGCTTTCGTCATGAAGGGATTGGACTTGTGGGCGCCCCGGTAATAGACGGCGCACTGCCAGGAATTCACTTTGTTTCCGCCAATGGCCTTTCCGGGACAGGCAGAAGCGCATTTTCCGCAATGGTCGCAGAGGGTCTCCCCGAAGGGAGGATCGCAGGCAAGCGGGGCGTCCGTAACGATGAAGGCCATGCGGAGGAAGGGCCCCAGTCCGGGAGCGATCAGGTGCCCGGAATCGCCGACTCTTCCCAGTCCGCAGATCGCCGCGGCCTGCTGGAAGTCGATGATGACGTCCGGCACGGGCTTGCCCGGAGAGACCGCTTCGGCGTTGACCAGTTCGTAGGTGTCGGCAAGTTCCGGGTTGGTGGTATGATCCCCCTTGATCCGAAGATTGGAAATATTCCTCTGAAGGCAGGCATCGTACCCCTCGTTTTCGATGAGGGCGCCCATTTTCAGAAGAAAGATCTCGCTCAAGTCCTCGTCAATGTACTTGACGCCGATCTGCGTATACTGCATATACTGGGTATGCTCGTTCATGGTCCGGTAGAGCGCCCGGGGGACCCGGAAGAGAAACCCGATGATGCATTTGGCATCGGGAAGGATCATTTTCGGGTCCCGCTGGGGGGAGACTCCTTCGAAAAGGGCGATGTCTCCGATCCCCACCGCGGCGGCACCGTATTCCAGCGCTTTTTCCTTGATCCGTTTCGCATCGATCATGATATTCCTCCTCACCGGTCCATGACCCACGCCTTGCCGGTACGCAAAGGCTCCTTGAAGCGGCCTTCCATGCAGCCGCCCTTCTTTTCCAGCATGCTCACGCAGGCGCGGATGCACCCGCCGCACTTGGCCATATTGTAGCCCACCCAGGTGGGGAAATATTTTTCCAGCGCCCGGTAGACCTTCATGATCTCCTTTTCGTTGGCGGAGCACTTGCCCTCCAGCAGGTCCAGATCCCCGTTCTCGTTCTCATCCCAGACCTTCTTGGGCACGAAGGGGTTGAACTTGCGCCCGCCGTGGGTGTAGAAGGCGTAACAGCGCCACTCGTCCAGCTTGCCCCATTCGCAGATCTTGCCGCCGATGGAGACCTTGATGCTTTCCGTCCGGCTGAGACACCCCCCGGGGCACTCCCGGACGCAGGCCATGCACCGCCGGCACAGAGGCTTGCCGCTGTACAGGGGATCGGGTTCCAGCTCCGCATCCGTGAAGATGAACGCCACCCGCTGAAGAGGGCCGAAATCCTTCGTGAGAAACATCTTGCTCCAGCCGATCTCCCCCAGCCCGCAGGCCACCGCCGCCAGACGGAAGTGGAACTGCAGATCCGGCGGGACCTGCCCCGGACGGGCGGGACGGGTAAACTGCACGGAACGGTGGTGGTTGGTCTTCCGCTTGGCCTGATTCATCACTTCGATCTGCTCTTCCGGAGAAAGAGTGTTCCCCGGAGAGCCGTCCATATCCGATACGCACCCCCGCGCCCCGGTGTTCCGGTAGATGAAGGCCTCGTACCCGTGATCCTCGATGAGCTGCCCCACCTGATACAGCACCGCGGGAGCGAAGATCTCGTTGATCCCGCCGTAGGCCATGGAGGGATACTGATAGAACTGGGTCCCTTCCTCGATGCCCCGCTGGACGCCCCGGGGGATGCGGAACACCATGCCGATCACCCGTTTGGCTTCCGGGAAGATGTACCGGGGATCCATCTCCTTGGGCGCGCCTTCGAATCTTGCCATGTCTCCGATCCCGCACATATCCGCGCCCGCCGCAAGGGCCGCGGCCTTGACCATTTCGCTCGTCAACATTTTTTACTCCAGTATTTTTATGGAACGTTCATCCAATGAAACAAGGGCTTTTTCCTGAATATCCCTGCAAAACGTGCAGGAAAAACAATCCTTCCCGCAGGAAAGTCTTTTTTCCGCGTAATCGTGAGGGAATCTGCGGGAAGAAAGGATCCTGGGCGTAAGAAGCGCCGAATGGGCGGGCTCCGTAAGATCCAGAAGGTTCCCTTCCCAGTGACCCGAAAAATAGGCGGTCGCCACCGCAAGGGGATTGAAATTCGTCCTCGTGGCAAGTTTGAAGCCGTCGCACAGATCCTCATACAGTTCCACGTCTTCCGGGCGGATGAAATTCATACGGGAAAGGAGATCGCGCAGGTGGTCGCCCTTTTTCAGGAAGGAGGTGCACTCCCCCTTGAACTCGAAGGCATTGTCCATTTCCGCCACCTCATGCTGATGGGCCACCAGATTGTCGTGGAAGGTCCTTGCCGAACAGAAGTTGAGACAGCCGCTGTTGGCAAGAAGAAAGAGTTTCTTCCCCCTGTTCCGGCAAAAGTCCCGCATCCGCAAGAGTGCCGCCCTGTCGTAATTGTACTCCCGTTTCAAATAGAAGCTGTCGAAATACTCCTCCACATATTCCGCCCCCTCGGGGGTTCCGATCTCCATATTCACCGAAGCACGGAGGGCAAGTCCGGGAAAATTCCTTTTGAGAAAGCGGGCAATGAGGGGGGAAGCCGTGGTGACGGCGGCTAGCTTGTACTCTTCCCGGAGAAGGTCCACCGTATCTCCCAGCTTCTGGAAGAAACTTCTTGCCAGGGCCCTTCTCCCGTAGCAGTTGCCGTTGAGAAGCAGGCAAAGGGGGATCCCGGAGGAGGAAAAATTTTTCAGGTCGGAAGCAAGATTTTTCCGGGATCCCGGGGGCAGAATTCCTCTTCCGGTGGCAAGATCTCCCCACGGGAAATAGATCTCGGAGACACGTTCCCTGTGTTCCAGCAGGAACTCCACAAAGTTCCTGCTGTCCTGATACCCCACTTGATATTTCATTTGGTCCGGCCTCCCGCAATTGGAAAATTGCCCGTTGACTTTTCCAATATAACGAATTTCTTCGAAAAGTCAAATGCCGGACCGAAAAAAAACGCCCGAAAGGCGCAGGATGCGGAGTGATTTTCCCATTCTCCGCTTCTGCCCGGGGGAAAGGTCAGGCTCTTTTCCTGCGGGAGAGACGGAACAGGAAAAGCGAGATCAGGAAAAGGAGACAGAAGACCGGCAGGGAGAGAAGAAAATACCAATGCAGACGAGAACTCAAATCTCCTCCGCAGAAACGCCCCACAAGGGCATACAGGCACGAAGAAGCGATCAGTCCGAGAAAATATCCGCCGTTGTTGCAGATGCTGTAGGAGGCCACCGCCGCATCCAGCCAGGAGGGATCCGCAAGCTTGCCGGAGGCGGAATATTCGCCCTGGTAGAGCAGTCCGCCGAACAGGGAGGCAAGTCCGTCCCATGTCAAAAGGATGAACAAGGGGAGAACAAAGAGAGATTTCCAGCACAGGCAGAAGAGAACCATCCCGAGCAGCAGTCCGCCGGAAAGAACGAGGAAGACTTTTTCATACCCGAAACGGTCCATCATTTTTCCGTTGAAAGGGAGAGAGAGATTCACCAGCGGACTCATCACAAGTCCGATGACGGCCAGCACGGTCATGCTGAAATGCATCACTTCCAGAAAATACACCGTGAGGTACGCCATCATCAGACCTGCGGCGATCCTGTGAAGGACAACCAGCCCCAGAACGGAGCAATAACGGGGCTCCCGGTACGGCTCCAGCCAGCGTGCGTGGAGATTCTTTTCCGCTTCCGGAAGCGTTTTTTCTTTTCTTTGCTTTCCATGGAAAATCTTCTTCACTTTGCGCAGAGCGAGAATTGCCGGGATCTCGAAGCAGAACGTGAAAAGCTCCAGAAAACCGAACAAAAGAAAGAAATCGCGGTCGCAAAGACCGTTGTAACGGTCCAGAAGCCAGGAAAGCGGCAGACTCAGAACCAGAGCGGGCAAACAGAGGAACATGTTCATGAATCCTGTATAATAGTTGTATTTCGCAGGATAAAGCACTTCCCTGTAGAGCTTCATCAGGGAGTTGTTGGCGAAAACCGCGAACATCATCCCCAGGGGAAACAGAAGAAAACACGCCCCGGTCATCCAGGAGGAGGGAAGAAACACTGCGCAGAAGGGAAGACAGAGGGGGAAGAAGCACCTCAAAGCGTAACTCACGGCACAGACCTCCACATCCCGGTCCAGCTTCCGGAAGAGGGGAAGCAGGAACTGGTACAGAAGCGCGGGCAGAAGAAACATCAGGCTTTTGATGGATCCGAACAGAGAGAGATCGATCTTCAAGCGCAGAAGCAGCCGGTCGATGAACAGAAAGTTGGAAACGATCGTCAGGGAAAGACTCAGGAACAGATTGTAGAGAAAAAGGTTTCTCGTTGCCGAAGATGAAAAAAAGAAATGGTGAAACATGGTGCCTCAATACGTTATCTTGCCGGATGAAATGCGGGACAGGGTCTCCTTCGGGGGAAAACCGTAAAAGTTCCGGTAAACTCTGCTGAAATAAAAAGCGTTCCGCCACCCCGTCAGCCGGGCGGCTTCGGAGACGAGATAACTGCCGGAAAGCAGGAGTTCCCTTGCATGACGCAGGCGGATCCGGTTCAGTTCGCTTAAGAGGGAACGCCCGCAGCGGGCCTTGAACAGCTTGTTCAGATACTGCTGGGTAACCCCCATGCGGGAGGCGATCTCCCCGACGCCGAGATCGGTCCGGTAGTAATACTGTTCCAGAAAGACGGCCGTTTCCTGCGCCTTGTCGGGATCTGCGGAGGTCGTTTCTCCGTTTTCGACAGCCTTCTTCAGGAGCCGGAAAAAGGTGCCTGCAAGCGTGTCCCGGCACGTTTTCTCCTCCTCCGGAAGAGCGGAAAGAGCCTCCAGAAGTTTTTCCAGTGCGCGCGTTTTCCCGTCCCGCCGGATCCGGAGAAGCCTGCTCCCCGCCCCTTCGTCCATGGGGGCGATAAGAAAATCCTCTTCCAGGAGGATCGCCCCCAGAAAGCCGTCTTTTTCGAAACTGCTGGCGTCATGCACCGTGCGCGGCGGAACCAGCAGAACGCCGTCGGCAAAGAACTTGATCTCCCACTCCGCGTGGATATGGGGGAACTGCCCCGTGACCTTCCGCGTTTTCAGGCATTTTGCCTCTGCGGGATCCCGGATGAGTTTCTCTATCTTCTTCAGAAGAACACCGTTCAACTCTTCTCCTCCTGCCGAAACGTTATTCCCAATTTTCCGAACCGGCATATACAATAGCGGAATTTTGAAACTTTTCAAGAGCTCAATATTTATAAATCATGAAACAAAGCCTGTACTTTTTGAATCTCTCCCCCCCTGTACCGCATTTCCCGTATTCTCCCGCAGAAAAACTTGAAAAAAACGAAAAAGAGTGTATATTAAACACCCTCAAAAACGGAATCGGGAAAAGATGAAACTAAGCCTTGTCAAAAATCTGAAAAGAAACATCCTGGCGGCGGCAGTCAACAGTCTCCTCAAACTGCTTTTCCCCTTCCTCAACCGCACCCTCTTCCTTCTCCTGCTGGGCCCCGCCTATCTGGGACTGAACGGACTTTTCAGCTCCATTCTGGGCGTCCTGATGCTGGCGGAACTGGGGTTCGGCACGGCGGTGGTCTGCTCCATGTACAAGCCCGTGGCGGAGGAAAACAAGGAATTGCTGTGCGCTTTTCTGGCATTCTACCGGCAGGTTTACCGCTGGGTGGGTGCCGTCATTTTCCTTGCGGGGCTGATTCTTCTTCCCTTCCTGCGGCATCTGGTCCACGGCGACATCCCGCAGGATGTGGATCTGCACATCCTCTATCTCATCCATCTGGTCAACACCTCCTCCAGCTACTTCCTTTTCGCCTACCGGGGGTCCGTGCTGAACGCCTACCACCGCAACGACATCGAAACCAATGTGCGCACGGTGGTCTCCCTGACCCAGTATCTGGTCACCTTTGCCGTACTGGTATTCACACGCAACTACTACTTCTATGTCATCGTCACTGTCTGCTTCACGGTGATCCAGAACCTTCTGATCCTGTACGAATCGAAGAAGCTCTTCCCGGAGATCCGCCCCAAAGGGACGCTTCCCGCGGAACTGCGGAAAAAGGTCATCGACGACGTGAAATCCATTTTCCTGCACAAGGTGGGCGGAATGATCACCTATTCCACGGACAACGTGGTGATCTCGGCCTTTCTGGGGCTGGTGGCGGTGGCCACCTACGGCAACTATTATTACGTCTATACCTCGGTGGCGGGGCTGGTCTGGACCGTGTATTACTCCATGGCCGGCGGCTTCGGGAACCGGATCTATACGGAGAGCAGGGAGCGCAATTTCCAGCTGTTCATGAAGCTCAACCGCCTGGTGGGGATCCTCATCATCGGGTGCTGCGGGATGATGACGGCGCTGTATCAGCCCTTCCTGCGGGAATGGACCCGGGGCAGACCCGGACTGGTGTGTCACATCCTCACGCCCCTTCTCATGGTGGTGTTCTTTTTCGTGAACCAGTCGCGGCAGGTGCTTCTCTCCTTCAAATCGGCGGCCTCCCTCTGGTATTACGACCGCTGGAAGCCCATCGTCGCGGGAGCGGTCAACCTGACCACCAACATTCTGTTCGTCCTCTATCTGCCGAGGGAATACAAGCTGGACGGCGTGATCTTTTCCACCATTCTCGCTCTGGTGCTGGTCCAGATCCCCTGGGAAGCCCATGTGGTGTTCACCCATTTTTTCAACGCCGAACAGGCGCGAAAATACCGGCTCCTTCAGTTCCGCTTCGTTTTTCTGGCAGTACTGCTGAGTTTTCTTTCCTGGGGCGGAACCATGCTCGTTTCCCGTCACGGCATTACGGGACTTCTGCTCAAGGGGCTTGTTGCATCCCTGATCTGCGGGGGCTTCCTGCTAGCCGTTTTCCGGCGGGACGTGATTACGATCCTGAACACGGTGCGGAAGAAGAACTGATCCTCAAAGCTTGTAGTAGCTTCTGAACCACTTCGCGAATACGGGAATCCCCTCCCGGATGGTGGTTTTGGGCTCGTAGCCCACCGCTTTGTGCAGTTTTTCGATGCTGGCGTAGGTGGCATAGACGTCGCCGGGCTGCATGGGAAGCATTTCCAGTTTCGGCGTTATTCCGAGAGAAGAGGCAAGGACCTCTATCACGTCCAGAAGTTTTTCGCTGCGGTGATTGCCGATGTTGAAAATATCGTACAAGGGGAGATTGTCCGCTTCCACCACCCGGGCGATCCCGTCCACGATGTCGTCCACATAGGTGAAATCCCTGAGCATGTCGCCGTGGTTGAAGACCTTGACGCTTTTGCCCCGGAGCATGGCGTCGGCAAAGAGATGGAGCGCCATATCCGGCCGATAGTAGTCCCCGTACACCGTGAAGAAGCGCAAGCCTATGATCTGCATTTTGTAGAGGAGGGAATAGGTGTACGCCATAAGTTCGCAGGAGCGCTTGGTGGCCGCATAGAGACTTACCGGAGAATCCAGCCGATCCGACTCCTCGAAAGGCATCTTCTTGTTTCCGCCGTACACCGAAGAGGAGGAGGCGAAGACCAGTTTGGGCACCTTTTCGGCGTGGTGGCAGCACTCCAGAACGGAAAGGGTCCCGCCCAGATTGATTTTCTCGTACTCGAAGGGGTGGGTGAGGGAATACCGAACTCCCGGCTGGGCGGCAAGATGCAGGACCACGTCGGGCTTTTCGCAGGAAAAGACCTCCCGGAGTTTCTCGAAATCGCAGATATCCATCTCATAGGAACGATAATTTTTCTCCGGACGCAGAAGCGCTTCCCGGTCCCGTTTCAGCTGAACGTTGTAATAGGCGTTGAAGTTGTCGACTCCCGCGACCTCCCAGGAGCGGTCCAGAAAGTGCCGCGCCGCATGGGATCCTATGAATCCCGCCGTACCCGTAATCAAGATTTTCATTTTTCTTCTCCCGCCTGAGATCGGTTTTTCCGTCCCGGAAGCGCTTTTTTGTATCGATAGGATTGTTTTTTATTCCGGAAGGTGCAGGGAACTCTTTTCTTCCCCCGCCTCCCCCGTTTTCGTTCGTTTCTTCCCCTGCCGCATGTCGTTCAGCGGGTAGTAGAGGAACTGGAAATAGAGTCTTGCGGGAAAAACCAGCCCCTTCGCCCCCAGAAGGAGCAGGGGAAGAGGCGCCCGCTTGGGCCCGGAGGCAAAAGCGGCAAGTGCCCGCAGCTTTTCCCCGCAGGGAGGCGCGAACAGTGTTTCCAGAGCCTTTTTCCGGTCGCCGTCGGAGATCTTCCCGGAGGAGACCGGATGAAACAGGAACCAGTAGAGGACGGAGAGCCATTGATTGCTCCAGATCCGCTTCAGATTTTCCGGGATATCCTTTTCCGAGGCAAATTCCAGAAGGGAGCGCAGCTGCTTTGCCAGATCCAGCACCAGCCGGGAGGAGCTTTCCGTGGTCAGCGAGCCCCCTCTGCGGCGGTAAACATAGGCGATTTCGTCCAGATAGGCGAATTTTTCCGCCGCGAACCAGACCCGGGGCGCCCATTCGAAATCCTCCATGCACAGCCCCACCGTCTGATAGAAGCGGTTTTCCCGCAGGAACTGCGTGCGGTAGGCGCAAAGCCAGGTGTAGGCGCGGAACTGTCCGCCGTTGCGTCCGGCCCGCAGAAGAGCTTCCCTGCCGGAAAAAACGCCGGAAGCATCCTCCTTGCGGAAATTGGTAAGGAGCGTCAGCTTTTCCGGATCCGTCTCCCCGTCGGGGACCGTGACGGCGGAAAAGGCCACAACATCCGCTTCTCCGATCTCCTGCAGTTTCAGGGCAAGTTTTTCCAGAAGGCGCCGGGAAAGACGGTCGTCTCCGTCCAGCACCACAAGGTATTCCCCCGAAGCGTGGTCGATCCCGTAGTTTCTCGTGGAACCCACGCCCCCGCTTTTCGGACCCGTCGCGACCTTGAACCGGGGATCCTTCCTCGCATGTTCTTCGCAGATCCCGAGGGAATTGTCTGTGGATTCCTCCACATAGCAGATGGCCTCGAAATCCTTGAAGGTCTGCCCGGAAACGGAAGAGAGGGACTCCGGGAGGTAGGGAGCAGTCTGGTATCCGGCAAGAATGACCGTGAACTTGGGAGAACTGTTCATTTCTTCTCCCCTTTCTCCGCCTCTTCCAGAATCCCGTTCAAAAGGAGGTGCTGTTTTTCCAGATAGGCTTCTCTTGTGAACTGTTCCGCCCGGAGACGGCAGTGCGCCTTTTTCTCCTCCCGGAAGGAGGAAGAGGAAACCAGTTTTGCCAGGATCTGCGAACCTTCCTCCGGCGTGTGATACGATAAATCGGCATCGTCCACGATCTCGCAGGGGCCGCCCTCGTCGGGGACCACCGGGATGAGGCCGCCTTTCAGATATTCGGTCACGCTGATCCCGAAAGCTTCGTCCCGTTCTCCATGGACGGCGTAGGTCCCGGAGAGCAGGAAATCCTCCTTTTCCCTGCCGTAAAGGGGTCCGGCAAGCTGGATCCAGCTTTTTTCCGCCGCAAGGGCCCGGATCTTTTCCGCATAGGGGGAGTCGGGAACAGGGCCGCCCAGCGCAAGGACCAGCTCCGCGCCGGAAAGACGCCTTGCCCCGTCCACGATTTCGATGATGTCCAGAATCCTTTTTTCCGGGAAAAGGTGCCCCAGAACGACGATCCGGAGCGCGTCCCGTTTCCCTGCGGAGCGGGAAAACTCGAAAATGGTGGGAGGATAGAAGACGCTTCCGTTGAAGTCACCGTAAAAATCGTGCATGACCTTTTCCACATAGAACGAGTTGGGATAGATCCGCTCCCTCCGGTCCGCAAGGATCTTCCGGGTGGACCGGACGCCCAGAAGCGGCCGCAGGAAGGCTTCCCCGACGAATGTCTTGAGCTTTCTGAGGAGCTTCTTCACGCCCCGCGCCTCCCCTCTGCCGCCGAGATAGTCGCAGAAGGCGTTGTCACCGAACTGCCGGAGGAGATAGACGAAATGGTGCGCGGGCTTGCCGAAATCGAACATGTTCACCGTGGAAATGCAGATATCCGCCTCTCCCGCAAGTTCCTTCAGACGCTTCGTCCGGTAAAAGGGAAGCACGCTGTCCAGTCTCTGAAGGATACGGCTGGAGGGCTTCACGTACTCGATGCGAAGGCGGTCAAGGTCGATGGGGATCCGGAGTTTTTCCGCGGCAAGGGCCACATCGGATTTCCAGTTGAGAGCAAGGGTGACCTGACAACTTTTCTGCAGTTCGGAAATGAAGGAAAGAGGCGTGAACTCCCCTCCGCCCAGCGCGGGATTGAACTCGGAAAAATAGATCAGGACTTTCTTCATGACCGTCATTTTCCATTTTTCAGTTTCAGCAGGGGGAAGTACCCCAGAAGGAAAAAGAGCTCGGAAAGGAACCCGAAACGGGGGTGCCGGACAAAAAACTTCACCCAGCTCCCCGCGATCCTGCGGCTGAAACTGCCGTACCGGAGAAGAGAATCGAAATTGTCGAATCCTTCCGCAAAGATGATGTTCAGTGTTTCCAGACGTTCCCGCCGCGGGATCCCCCGGACGAATTCCCTGCTGAACCACTTGACGAACAGCGTGGTCGTCCAGGCTCTTGCCCAGCTTTCCGCCACGCGGGGATCGAAATTTTCCTGCTTGGAAACCTTCCCGAAAAAGGCGAAAAGGGAGTGAAGCCCGATGGCGAAATCCCTGTGGAAATACCCTATGCCCTTTGCCTTGGTCTGTACGGAATTCTGCCGGATGCGGTAGAGGTAATAGGGCTCGTGCAGAGGCACGACCTTTTCGGCAAGGAAAAGCGCGCGGGGGGAAAACTCGCTGTCCTGATGACGGAGCCCGTAAATGCACCGGAGATTTTGTTCCATGAGGAACTTTCTGCGGAAGATGGTGAACTGGAGCATCGGACTGGGATTGAGTCTCACATGTTCCAGATATACGGTCGCTTCCGGACCGGTCATTTCACCGGGAGCGTCTTCGGGGTAGTTGTCCCGGACCTCTTTTTCCCCGGTCATTTCGTTGTTCGCCAGGATCACGCAGGGATAAAGATCCGCGCCGGGGCGGTCCGTGATCTTGCGGAAAAGCCGTTCCAGAGAACCTTCGGCAATGGAATCGTCCCCGTCCAGAAAGATGACATACTCTCCCCGGGCCATTTCCGTGCCCGTATTCCGGGATGCGGAACAGGAGCCGCTGCGGGGACCGGTGAAAAAACGGATCCTTTCGTCCTTTGCGGCGTACTCCCGGACGATCTCCTCGGTCCGGTCGCCGGACTCTTCCACGCCTGCAAGGCATTCCCAATCCCGGAAAGACTGCCTCAGGACCGAATCCAGGCACTCCCGGATGTAGGGAGCCACGTCACAGCAGGGAATGATGAGGGAAAAAAATGGTTTCATGCCGGAAAGTTTCTTTCTTGTGTTCCGTCTCTTTTCTGAAAATGGGACAATTAATATACTCTCTCTTCCGGAAAATGCAAGCTTGCCCGTTCCTTTCCGCCGCGGGGAGTTCTCCCGCGGGAAGGTTTTTTCGGCACGATCCGGGGGAAAAAGTTGAAAAGTTGCCGAAAGGTGCTATTGTATATGCGGTCGGATCTGCCGCTTCGGTATGGCGCATGGTCCGGCTTCCACAAGGGGAAGTATGAGCATTGCCGGAAAAAAACTGCTGTTCATTTCGGAACGCGCCGGATTCGCGGGAGGAATCGAACGATTCATCTTCCACACGGCCCGGCTGCTCCGGGAGGCGGGATTCGACCTGACCGGACAGTTCCGGCAGCCCGACCGTGACCGGGAAAAGTTTCTTGCGCCTTTCCACCGGGTCGTTTCCCCGGAGGAGACCCCCGAGGCCGATTTCGCCGTGATCCACAAGATCCAGGATCCTTCCCGGCTGGAAAAACTTCTGGAGGTCTACGGGGAGCGTCTGGCCGTCTGCGTTCACGATCACGCCTGGTACTGCCCGCGCTCCTACCGCTATACGCCCTTCGGGCGGCGCAACTGCACGCGGCCCTACTCCATGATCCGATGCGGGCTGTGCGCCATGGCCACCTCGCCCCGCCGCTGGCAGGGGGGCTTTCGTGCGGAAATTTCGCAACGCTTCTCCGGCTGCAAAAAACAGCTGGAACTGCTTCGGAAAGTTCCCCATGTGGCCGTGCTTTCCGGATTCATGCGGCAGAATCTTGCGGACAACGGGATCGATCCGGCACGCATTACCGTGATCCCGCCGCCCGTCTCCATTCCGGAAACACTTTGCCGGAGGCCCGAAAACGATCCGCCGCGTCTGCTTTTCACCGGACAGCTCATCCGGGGCAAGGGCGTGGACCTTCTTCTCAGGGCGCTGCCCATGGTCAGGCGCCCCTTCCGCCTCATCATTGCCGGCGAAGGCAATCAGCGGACGGAGCTGGAGGAACTTGCCTGCCGCCTTGCCGTAAAAGACCGCGTCACCTTCGCGGGCTGGGTCGCCGAACCGGAAAAGCTGTACGCGGAGTGCGATATTTCCGTTCTCCCGTTTTTCTGGCAGGAGCCCTTCGGTCTGGTGGGGCCGGAAGGAATGGCCCGGGGCCTCCCCGCGGTCGCATTCCGAATGGGCGGAGTGGAAGAGTGGCTTCGGGACGGGGAGACGGGACTATCTGTTCCGCCCCGGGACACGGCAGGACTGGCCGCCGCCATAGACAAGCTTCTGGAGGACCGCGTTTTGAGGGAAAAACTGGGGGCAGGCGCCCGGAAATTCGTGTGCGAACACTTTTCCGAAGGGGAATTCGTGCGGCGTTTCCGTTCCTGGATGGATGCAAAGGGGGAAAAGGCATGAAAATTCTGGTCAGCTGCATCCCCTTCGATCACGGAAAATCCGGGATCTCCGTTTATGTCCGGCACGCGGTCTCCGCCCTTGCGGAAGCGGGAAATGAACTCACCCTTGTGGTGGAGCCGGAAGCGGAAAATGAGCGCGCTTTCGCTCCTTTCGAAAAAATCATCGCTCCGCGCTGGACGAAAAAAGCCGTATTGAGCATGCTGTGGCACCTGTTCCTGCTTCCCTTCCGGATCGAAAGAAAAAAATACGACCTCTTTTTCATTTGCGCCGCCAACCGCCGCGTGACCATGTTCCGCCCCGTGCCCACGGCGGCCGTGGTCCACGACCTTGCCGCGCACCGCGTGCGGGGCAAATACGATCTTTTCCGCACGTTCTACCAGACGCGGGTCCTGCCGTTCTTCGTCCGCCGCTGCGAATACCCCGTGGCCATCAGCGAAGCCACCGCAGACGATATGACACGCTTTCTGGGCATTCCCCGGGAAAAGATCATCGTGAGCTGGGACGGGCTCTCCCTGCCGGACGTGCCGCCCTCCGGCACCTGGCTTGCCCGCACCGGGCTCAAAAAGAATGGGTACATCCTTTACATTTCCCGGCTGGAACACCCTGCGAAAAACCAGTTCCGGCTGATCGAAGCCTACGAAAAGCTCCCTCCGGAACTCTCTTCCCGCTACCGTCTCGTGCTGGGCGGAGCCGACTGGCACGGAGCCGACGTCATCCGGGAGAGGGCGGCAAGTTCCCCGCTGGCGGACCGGATCCTTCTTCCCGGCTTCATCCCCAATGAGGATCTGGAAGAAGCCTACGGCAACGCATGCGTCTATGTGTTCCCTTCCCTCTTCGAAGGGTTCGGACTCTCCCTCATCGAGGCGATGCACTACGGCGTTCCCTGCTGCTGTTCGGAAGATTCTTCCCTGGGGGAAGTGGGACGCAACGCCGCTTTGCTCTTCGATCCCCGGGACTCCGATGCCGTTGCGGAAGCATTGACGAAGTTGCTCACCGACCCGTCTCTGCGGGAAAAGCTCATCGAAACGGGCCGGAAACGGGCCGCAGAATTCACCTGGAAAAATCATGTGGAAAGGATCCTCCATGCCGTCGGAAAATCCGGAAAATAACGGTCGAATCGTTCTCTTCGGCATCCCCTTCGATCCTCTCAGGATGGAAGAGGCCCTTGACCGCATCTTTTCCTTTGCCTCCGGGCCGGGCCCCCGGGGATGCCGGATCGCCGCCACCGTCAATGTGGATTTCATCGTCAATACCTACTACGCCCTGAAAAGCGTTCCCCGCAGGAAAGACCTTGCCGACGTGCTCCGGCGCGGGGAACTGGTTCTTGCAGACGGAATGCCGCTGGTATGGCTGAGCCGTCTGCTGGGCACGCCGCTCCCGGAACGGGTTCCGGGCAGCGACCTTGTGCCGCTGATCGCCCGACGGGCGGCGAAGGAAAAACGCAAGCTCTATTTTCTGGGCGGCACGGAAGAACACACCCGTTTTGCCGCGGAAATGCTCTGCAAAAAATATCCGGGACTGGAGATCGAGTGTTCCTCCCCCTTCGTGAAACTGGACTCCCCCGATGCGGAAAAACTGGACCGGGAAATCTGCGGGAGGATCAACGAGTCAGGCGCCTCCATCCTGCTGGTGGGCTTCGGCAATCCCAAGCAGGAACTCTGGGCGGAACGCAACCGGAAGAACCTCCGCTGCGGCATCGCCATAGGAGTGGGCGGCACGTTCAACTTTCTGGCGGGCGCGGTCAAGCGGGCCCCCGGATGGATGCAGAAGAGCGGCACCGAATGGATCTACCGGGTCATTCAGGAGCCCCGCCGCCTCATCAGGCGGTATTTCATCGGGATATTCCATTTCGGCTTCATGGCGCTCTGCGCCCTGCTGAATCCGCCGGAAAGAGACGGAGCGGAACTGGTCCGGGAAGGGGAAGAGGATCCATGGCGTCCCACGGGCGGGGGCCGTTTTTCCCCGAAAGGCCTGCAGACGATCCTTGCCGCCGCGGAAGAGGGGCCGGTCCGGATTGAGCCTTTAAGTTCCCGCCAGCGCCGCCAGCTGAAGGCCCACCGTCTGGCGCATCTGGTCGTTCAGGACCGGAATTGACCCTTTTCCCGGCACAGAGTCCCGTACAGGTCCAGCAGTCGGCCCGTCACGCTCTCCCAGCTGTAGGCTTCCACGTCGCAAGAAGCGTTTTCCGCAAGAGAGGAAGCAAGGGAAGGAGACCCGACAAGGCGGTCATAACAGGCCGTGAGAGTCTCCTTTTCCGCAGGATCGAAAAGAAGTCCGTTGCGCCCGTCCGCGATGAAGTCCTTGAGCCCACCGGTCCTTGCCGCCAGTACGGGCAGTCCCGCCGCCCACGCTTCAAGGGCCACGATCCCAAAGGGTTCATGGAGAGAAGGAAGCACGAAAAAGTCCGCCTCATGGAAAATGGCGGGAAGATCCGGATCGTCGGAGGAAAGTCCCGGAATGATGCTAAGTCTGTCCTTTACTCCGTATTTTGCCGCTTCTTCCAGAATTTTTTCATGATACCACGGCGCCGTGACGGGGCCGATGAGCAGGACGTGGCAGTTGGGGTCGTGCCGGAGAAGTTCCAGAAGAAGAAGCTGGTTTTTCTGGTAGTCGATGCGGGAGACGCAGAGCGCAAGCGTTCGTTCCGCCGGGATGTTCCACTTCTTCCGGGGAGAACGGTCCCTCCCGCCCCGGAACTTTTCCAGATCCACGCCGTTGGGGAGATAGACGATTTTTTTCCCCGGATAGCGTTCCGAAAGGATATTCCGTTCCTGAAGGCTCACGCAGATGGCCGCATCCGCTTCCGCCACAACATCCCGCCGGAGGTGCCTGAGACGGTCGATGATTCCCCCGTAATGGAATTTGTGCCGCACGGGCTCCATCATCTGACGCAGTTCCTCCTGCGGGACCGCCGCGTGTCCGCCGTGGAGACTTACCACGCAGGGCCGTTCGAGATCATGGGAGACAAGCGCACTCATGACCGCCATTCTCCCCCCGCAATGGATATGGACAAGGTCGCAATTTTCCTCCCGCAGGGCCGCAAAAAGCGCGGGAACGAAGGGGTTTCCCCCTTTTTTGTCCAGAAGGAGCGAACAGGTTTTGTTCATGGGAAAATAGGGATAAAAGTAGGGGAAACGGCAGATCCGGACCCCTTCCCGGACCTCTTCGCCGGGACGGGAAAGCGCGCTTGTGGCGAAAATGACCGGAGTGATCCCCTTCCTTCTCTGTTCCAGAACGGTATTCCAGACCACGCTTTCCGTGCCGCCCCACTCTTCGAAGACGAACCGGCGCACGATATGGGCTATCTTAAGAGGTTTTTCCGGTGCGGACATAATCCCGGACTCCTTTCCAATGGGACCAGCGCTGGATCAGCCGGCGGACCGGGGCAAGCGGCAGTTCCGCAAGTCCTTTTGGGTGAGAAAGAAGAAAGGAAAAATCCCGCAACGTTTCTGCGCCTGCGGAAAAAAGTTCACGGATAAGCGATGGCTTGTCACCGAAAATTTCGCCATCGGCAAATCCTTCTCCGTAAAAGCGTTTCTTCAGCTCTTTCAGGGTATAATTGTGGGAATGTTCCACCCGGGCGGAGGCGGCATAGACGATACGGACGGGACGGCGGTGCGCCCACTCCACATCCTCCGAATAGCGGATCGACTCATTGAAGGGGTTCTCCAGAAGGTCCTTCCTTCTGACCGCGGAGGAGGCAAGGGAGAAGAAGAAACGCCATTTTGCGGCGGTCTTCCCGTCGCCGAAAGCCCGCAGAGAATCTTTCCTCACCAGAAAGTCCGCGTCCGGCCGGGGAAGCTGATTGGCGTAAACCGCGTCGGCGGAACCGTCCAGCAGGGGGGAGACAAGTTCCTTGAGCCAGCAATCGTCCAGAGGAATTGCGTCGGCATTGTTGAAGACGACGATCTCCCCCTGACAGTTGCGGATCATGTAGTTGAGCCGCTGTCCGGGACGGTATTCGCCCTCCGGACGGGGGAGGAGTTTTACTTCGGGGAAGCTTTCGATGATTTTTTTCGTGCCGTCGGAAGAGCCGTCGTCACAGCAAACGACCTGAAACGGCAGGGAGCATTCCTGACTCAGGATGGAGGAAAGCGTTCTCCCGATGAATTTTTCATCGTTCCGGGAACGGACCAGAATGCTCACAAGACGGCACATGAGAGTGCTCAGGGGGCGTCGGAAAACGCCTTCATGGCCTCTTCGGCCGTATCGTAAATATCGAAAATCCGGTAAACTTTGGTGATCTCGAAAACGATCCGGGGACGGGGCTGCAGACAGCACAGCTTGATGGAGCCGCCGTTGGTGTTCTTCCACTGCAGAAGGGAAACGATGGCGCCCAGACCGGAAGAATCGATATGCTCCATGCCCTTCAAGTCGAAAAGAACCTTCCTGGAATCCTTCAGACGCTCGAACATGGTGTTCTTGAACTCTTCCGAACAGGAGGCCACCAGACGGCCCGCTACGGAAACTTTCAGGACGTTGTTTTCCTCTTCAAAATGATACTGCATGACGATTCCCCGCTGTTTTTGATTGTGTTTCTTCCGGCAATACCGGAAACGGTCTCATAATTTAGCACGTTTTTCCGCTTTTTCAAGGAAGGAAATCTTTTTTGTGCCTGCGCCCCCGCTGAAAACGCTCCGGAACGTTCTGCGGCGTCTCCCGGGGATCAGGAAGCGAAGATGTTTTTTCTCTTTCCCGGTTTTTTTCGTTTTTTTGCAATTTTGAGCTTGCTTTCTGCCGATTTTAAATTATATTATCATGTGTGCGCGCCCTTGTGGCGAGGTTGCGTAACAGGATTGCAACAGAAAGTCGGGTTTTGGTTCGAAATGCAGAATTGGGATGATGACAGTTCTTCACAGGGCAAAACGGGGGAGAAGGTCTCCCGGGTCCTGCTGGTCACCGGCAGTGAACTTCTGACCTTTTCCCTCGAAAATCTTTTCAAGGATTCCTGCGTGCTTCTCACCTCCGTCAAGGAGAGACGCGACGGGTTGAAACACTTCAGCGAAGATATGTTCGATGCGGTCATCACCGACATCTGCCGGGATATGGAAGAGGGGATGCTTCTGCGCAGGGAACTGCGCAGTCACGACGAAAAAGTCCCCATTCTTTTCATGACGCCTCCCTTCTTCTGGTCGGACGTGCGGCTTCTGGACAGGATCGTGGAAGATCCCCACTCCTACTACATTCCGGAAAACGTGGACCGCAAATTCATGCTGGCGAAACTCCGTCAGGTGATCCATGCCTACCACGCGGAAGGCACCATAGACGTGCTCAGAAGCAAGCGCGACCGCAACCTCTACCTTGCCGGCATGCTCCAGAAGGCGATGCTTCCGCCATGGGTGTATTTCAGCGAGGACTACGAGTTCAGCGTCCTTTACCGTCCCTTTTTCCAGGTGAGCGGAGACCTGTTCGAATGGCTCGTGCTGGACGAGGGAAAAGCTCTTTTCGTTTTCGGAGACGTTTCCGGCCACGGCACCCACTCGGCGCTGGCCATGACCGCGGCCCACTCCTTCCTCAAACAGATGGTAATGCTGGACAAGGAGCGCGCCGCCCAGCCCAGTCTCCTTGCCGCGGACATCAACGACTTCTTCTTCAAGCACCTGCACAACATCGTGTACATGTGCACGCTGATCGCCTATATCGACTTCAAGAACAATTTCATCCGGTATCAGAATTCCGGATTCATCGACATTCTCTGCGTGGATTCCGATACGGGGGAAATCACCAACATCAACCCGGAGAAGAAGGGGAGTATGCCCTTGGGGATGATGAGGGATGCCGTCTATACCGAAAAGGACGACGTGGAGTACCATTTCAAGGACTCCTCCGTCTTCCTGATCTGCTCGGACGGGCTCATGGATCTTTCCAAGGACAAGGAGGGGAACAAGGCCATGGATTTTTCCATGTGCAGGAAACTTACCTCCATGCTGGTCCGGGATGCCCACAAGGAGGAAAAATCCATTGCTCTGCCCTTCCGCTGTCTCCACTCTCTGGAGCAGTTCGGCTACACCTTCCCGCAGGACGACCTTTCCATGTTCATGATCCGCAAGCCGAAACTCAACGAACACGAATACGTCTTCTCCTTCCGGGCCCCGGCGGACAAGGCGGCGGTGGACCGGATCTGCCAGAAAGCCTCCGCCTTCGTGGAAAACTACTATCAGGATCCCGCCATCTCCGTCAGCGCGGAGCTTGTTCTGGAAGAATACCTGGTCAATGTCATCATGTACGGGCTGGACGAATACGAAAAGCTCAACGAATACATCGCCGTCAAGATATGCGCCTACAAGGACGAACTCAAACTCATGGTCTGGGACCACGGGAAAGAGTGGGACGGCGTGTACCTTTCCCGGGATCTGGCGGAAGAATCCCTGGAACAGCTCAACGAGAGTCTTTCCGCCCACGGGCGGGGAATTCCCATCATCAGCAAGATCGCCGTGCGGATCAGCCGGCAGAGATACTGCGACCTCAACGAAACCACCTTCGTGATCCCCAGAAATGCGGATGAAGCGGGTCCTTCCGGCAAGGAAACCGAAAAGGCGGAAAAATGACCGACGAAAAAGAAAAAAGAGAACAGCTTTCCAAAGAGATCCAGCAGCTGCTGGAGGAAATGTCCGCAAGGAAGGAGACCGGCGTGCGCACGAAACTGCGCATGGCGGTGTGGAAATCCACCATCCATTTTTCCTACGGCGTAAAGAGACTTCTGGATATCGTGCTTTCTCTGATCGCCCTCATCGTGCTTGCGCCTTTGTTTCTCGTTCTGGCGATCCTCATCAAGCTCACCTCCCCCGGTCCGGTCTTTTTCGTGCAGGCACGGGTGGGGCAGTTCGGCAGGAGTTTCAGCTTCTACAAGTTCCGGAGCATGTACGTGGATGCGGAACAGAGAAAGGCCGCGCTCCTTTCCCAAAATCAGTCCGCCGACGGCGTGATCTTCAAGATGAAGAACGATCCCCGGGTCACGCCCCTGGGGAGGATCCTGCGGAAGACCAGCATGGACGAACTTCCCCAGTTTCTCAACGTGCTTGTGGGGGATATGAGTCTGGTGGGGCCCCGGCCCCCTGTGCCTTCGGAGGTCGTGCAGTACTCTCTGGAAGCGCGGAAAAGGCTCAACGTGCGTCCCGGCCTCACCTGTCTGTGGCAGGTTTCCGGACGCAGCACCATTCCCTTCCAGCAGCAGGTGCGGCTGGACAAGGAGTACATCAGTTCCCGCAGTCTGAAACAGGATCTTGTGATCCTTCTGCGGACGATCCCGGCGATCATCAGCGGCAGGGGGGCCTATTGACGTGAAAGCGCTTCTTTACATTGCGCCCAGCAGGGAAGACTGGTGCCTCAAATATTTTCCCGGGAGAAGTCCCGGAGAACTGCCCATTGCCGGAAAGAGCTGGTGCAGACACATGGTGGATCAGTGCTCCCACCTGGGCATAAACGCCGTTTACGTCATGGACTGCTTCTACCGGAAAGATCTGGCAAGACGCATGGGCGACGGGCAGTACTGGTCGCTGAATCTGCATTTCTCCCTCTGCGTCCCCTGCGCCCTGCCGGAACAGCTTCTTTCCCAATGCGAAAAGGAGATCCCGCAGGATGAGGACCTTCTCCTCGTCTGGGGACAGGTGCTTCCGGATATCCCGGACGTCAAAATGCTTCTTTCCCAGCTGCGGGAAGTGGAAAAGATGCCGGAAGTCCTGCCGGAAGGGATCTATCTCCTGCGGAAGGGGAAACTGTATGAGTGCGTCTGCCCGCTTCTGCGCATGGGGTCTCTTCAGGAGTACTTCGACACCAATTTCCGTCTGCTGAAAAATCCGGGGATCTACAATCTGCCCGGCTATCAGAACAGCGAAGGGTGCGTTTTCGGCATGGATGTGATGATCCTGCCCGGCTGCGAGCTGGAAAGCCCCGTACTGCTGCTGGACAACGTCCGGCTGGAACGGGGCACGCACCTTTCCGGAGGAGTGATCGTGGGAAGAGATGTGCTCATCAACGAAGGGAGCAGCCTGGAACACTCCATCGTGCTGGATCACACCTACATAGGGCGGAGCATGCTTTTCCGCGGCAAGATCATCGACGGGATCCGGGTCATCGACGTTTCCACGGGGGCTTATGTGGATCTGGAAGACGAATTCCTTACGGGCAGTTCGAGATTGAGGAAATTCAACCGGTTCGACCTTGCGGAGTATCTGCTCGCCTTCCTTCTGGCTCTGGGCGGACTGCCGCTCTTTCTGGTCACCTTCCCCTTCAGGAAGCCCCTGAACCGTCTGGCGTTCTTCTTTTTCGCCTTTCAGGCGTACCCAAAGTGCTGGGAGGTGCTTTTCGGGAAGGCGCATCTGGTGCGGTTCGGGCCCAAAGATCCCTCTTTCGCGTTCCGCTACTCCGACCAGTGGCTGATCCGCACGCAGGAGCATCTGAAGATCGCCGACGATGTCTATTACTGCCACAACCGGAATATTTCCAGAATTTTTGCCACGGTCTTCCGCAGTCTTCTCAAGCGGCTGTTCGTTTTTGCCGCCCTCCCCTCCGATGACCGTTCCCTGACCGAAACGGAGGGTGCGGAATGAGCGCAAACACCTATACGCTGATCCCCGACGAGGGCATCCGGAACATTCTGGATTCCCGCATAAGAGCTCTCTCCGGACAAATCGGAGCGCTCCATCTGCCCTGCCTTGCCGGTGTGGTGCTGGGGGGCGGATACGGCCGGGGAGAAGGAGGAGTTCTTCATACGCCGGAGGGGGGACAGCTTTACAACGATCTGGACTTTTTCGTCTTCACCCGGGGCGCCGGGAAAAAGGAGGCGGAAAAGATAAACGGGGAACTCAAAAAACTTGCCCTTCCTCTGGAAAAGGAGCTGGGAGTCGCCGTGGATTTCGGTCCGGCAAAGGAACTTGTCTCCCTGAAAAAGGTCCAATCCACCTTGATGTTTCAGGAACTTCTGCGGGGGTGGAAGCCCGTCTGGGGAGAGATCCGGCTGGAAGAATATATGGAGCTTCTGGATGCGGAACGCCTCCCCTGCTCCGAAGCGATCCGGCTTCTGCTGAACCGGGGCATGGGACTTCTTTTCGCGGGGGAACGCCTTCTTGCGGAAGAAAAGGAAAAGGATGCCGACTTCATCGTGCGCAACATGAACAAGGCGATCCTCGGCGGCGGGGATGCCTGCCTCATCATTTCCGGGCAGTACTGCTGGAAGGGGCCTCAAAGGGTTTCTTCCTACGAAAAACTTGTCCGCGCAAAAGAGCTTCCCGGGGAGTATGTTTCCCTGTACGAAAAGGCGTTCCGCTGGAAGATGGAACCCAAGCCCGTTCTGCCGGAAAATCCTCTGGAAGAATGGAAAAAATGCCGGGCGTTTTATCTGGACTGCGTACGGTTCTGTTCCGGGATCCCGGAGGAAAAGGGAGAGGACACCCGTGCGGTGTTCGCCGGACTGCGGAAAAGATGCGGAAAAGAGAGAGGAATCAAAAATTTTCTGCGCTGGACGCTGCGCGCAAAAAAAATGCGTCCGATTTCGGAAATATTCGATGTCCCTGTGGTAACGGTTCTGGGACTTCTTTATAGGGAATTATCGTCCGCGGACGGGCCGGTGAAATGCCTCCCCGTTTTGCGGGCGCTTTGGACGATGTTCAACTGATGAACGGAGGAAAAATGGACGATTCGAACAAGAAAATAGCCGGCGGGTTCCAC
>JAGAEF010000282.1 GCA_017613255.1 Lentisphaeria bacterium | reverse complement strand
GCCTATTTACCCTCCATAGCGCAAAGCGCGGCGGAGGGTCCGGCCTATTCCCCAGCCCCGACTGGAAACGGTAGCGGTGTTTTTTCCCAGACGCCCGCGGTAGAAATTGCAGTCGATTTTTCTCTTCTTTTGCTTGATTTTCAGAGCGGGAGCATTTATATTGTAAATGAATCAAATTGGGAGTTTCATCGTGAAAATTCAGGAAATAGCCGCTCTGGCAAAAGTCTCCACGGCAACCGTTTCCCGGGTGTTCAGCCATCACCCCAATATCCGAAGCGAAGTGAGGGAACGGGTGCTGGAGGTGGCAAGAAAACACAATTATTACCCCCGGCTTTCGGTCAAGCAGAAGAACGTGGTCATCATCACGCCTTACGAACAGCTTTATCCGGCGGCGGAATTCGTGGAAATGGTCACTTCCGAACTCATCCGGGAGCTGGCGCAGAACAATTTCCGCATCGAGATCCTGCCCCACGACAATTTCGAAAGACTCGGCGAGATCTCCTTCTGCGGAGCCGTGGGGATCGGGATCGAACCTCCCCCGGAATGGGACGAATGGTTCTCTCGCCCGCTGGTCATTCTGGACAAGATCCCGGCAAGGAAGATCCCCGGGGCGGTATACATCCATTCCGATGAAAAGCAGGGCATGGAGATTGCCGTGAGCCGCCTTGCCCAATGCGGCTGCCGCAAGGTCGGAGCCATCCTCCACGGAGCCCCGGGACAGGGCAACGTGGACTGCAGGAAAAAGGGAATATTGAGCGCGTTGCGGAAATTCCGCCTCCCTCCGGAGGAGTCGCTGGTGAAGATCTGCTCTTCGGAACTGGTTCTGGAGGAGATGGGCAAACTTCTGCAAAGCGGGATCGACGGCGTTTTCTGCGGAGGCGGCGGCAATTTCGGCGGGATCGGCGCCTACTGTCTCTCCCTGTACGGAAAAAAGATCCCGGAAGACATCCGTCTCGTCAGTTCCGAACGGCACCGCATCTCCCGCTACTGCATCCCCGCCCAGACCACCATTTCCCCCGATTACCGCCAGATGGCGCAGATTGCGATCTGCCGCCTGAAAGCTCTCATCCGGGGGGAAAAGGTCCCCGTGGAAACGGTTCTGCCCTACTCCCTGATCCTGCGGGACAGCACCTGAAGGGGCAAGCTCAATTCAGGGAGTCGTAAACCTTTTTCAGTGCCTCCAGATACCCCGTTCCGTACCGCTGATCGGGCTCCAGATAACTTCCCTCCGTCCACTCGTTCCAGCTGTTGATGTTCATGATCTTGTGTTTTTGGGGGAGTTTCAGGAGTTTTTCTGCAACGGTCCTTACGGCGTTTCCGAACCGTTCCGGCGTATTTCCGGAAATGATGCGCGTATAGGGATAGGAAAGACGCTCGTCCCAGTCCCAGACTTCGGTCTGCACCGTGCGGGGGGAGGAATCCCAGCCCATGGAAACATTGGGGAAATATTCGATCCGGAACTCTTTGAGCACCTTCTCCCAGTATTCCAGATACCCGGCAAGGACCGTATCGAACGGCGTCACGTTTTCCGGGAAGGGGGCATGGTGTTTCCATACGTAGCTGGTGATGCTGTCGAATCCCAGAAAGGCCAGAAGTTCGGGAAGATCGCAGGGAACCGTTTCCCCCGGCAGGATCGCCTTCGTCCAGACCACGCAGTTCAAATGCAGTCCGGGAAGCCCCGCGCTTCTGCACGCCCTGCGGAAATCCTCCAGCGCCCTTTTCGTTTCCTCGGCCGAACCGAAGCTTTCCAGAAGTTTGTTCAGCTCGTAAAGGGAGAAATAGGGTTTCCCGTCGATCTTGTAGTAATCCGGGCGGGAAAAATACTTTTCCACATGGATCTGCGCGATCTTTTCGAAGGTCTCGCGCGTTACCTTTCCCCCGTACAACAGCGTGCGTCCGCCGAAGCGCGTGCAGGGGTGGATATCCACCCAGTCGTGGTTGGCCCACATGGTGCAGAATTTCATGTTCCCCGGGCCGTTCGCCCCGAAAAAGCCCTCTTCCAGCGCCCGCTGGAGGAAGGGGCCGTCATTGTAGTAATACCAGTCGAAAATGAACGTGCCTATACCGTGGGAGGAGGCCAGAAAAATATTGTCCGCCATGACTTCCGGCCGTTTTTCATCCAGAAAGCCCCGCAGAGGCAAGTTGGGCTGGCAATGCCCCGGAAAGCGGGGGGTAGCGTTCTTCACCAGCGCCCATTCGTTCCACCCCGGCCCGTGGAGTTTTTCGTTCCGGGGATCCCCCGTGTGATAGTTGGGAAAATAATAGCAGCCTATTTCCAATGACATGGCCAGTCTCCTTTCCTTCCGACCTAATATACCATTTTCCGGCGGAAAAGAAAGGAAGAAGCGCCAAAAAAAGGGAAAATTGATTCATTTACAGGAATAAAAGCGTTTTTCTGAAAACGATTTCCGTTTTCAAGGGTTTTTTCAGAAAAAAACCGAATCCTGCTGGAAAAATACACGGACGGGTCTATATTGAAACCGAAGAAACTGTTTCTTTTTACAGGAGGAAAAATGAAGCCGAAAAAAGTTCTGGTTCTGGGCGCAAGCGGCGCCATGGCCCGCTACATGGTCCCGCTTCTGGCGGAAAGCGGCTGTGAGGTGGATGGTTTTGCTCTGGACGCGTGTGAAAGCAAGTATGCTTCCGTCCGGTATTTTCAGGGCAATGCCAAGGATCCCGCCGTGCGGGAAGAGTACCTTTCGCGCAACTATGACGCCATCGTCGACTTTCTCACCTACACCACTTCGGAACTCCCCTTCGTGCTTCCCCGGATGCTGGATCACACCGGGCATTACGTCTTTCTTTCCAGCGGACGGGTCTACGACAATCTGGAATGTCCGGTGCGGGAAAGTTCCCCCCGGCTCATCGACACCTCTCGCGACCCCCTTCTCGTGAATTCGGACGACTACTGCATCTACAAGGCAAGGGGCGAAAATATCCTTTTCGCCTCCTCCCGGAAGAACTGGACGATCGTCCGCCCCGCCACCACCTACAGTTTCCTGCGGTATCAGCTGGTCACGCTGGAGGCGGCGGATACCGTGGGGCGGGCCTTTGCCGGGAAAGAGGTGGTCGTGCCGGAACAGGCGCGGAACAAGCCCGCCACCCTGAGCTGGGGCGGGGACGCGGGAAAAATGATCGGCAAACTCCTTTTCTGCGAATGTGCTTTGGGCGAAGTCTACAACATCAACAGCGCCGAACACCGCACCTGGGGAGAGATCGCCGACTATTACAAGGACATCTGCAACCTGCGCGCCGTCTGGGTGGACAAGGAGGATTTCCTGAAGATCCTCGAGCCCGATCCCTACAGGCTTTCCAGACGCTGGCAGCTGGAATACGCCCGGCTTTTCGACCGGGAAGTGGACAACAGCAAGGTCCTGGCGGCCACGGGAATGAAGCAGAGCGAAATGATGCCTCTGTACGACGGACTGAAAATGGAGATTGCCCGCACGCCCAGAGACTATCCCTGGCCCAACAATGCCCGCATGGATGCTTTCCTTGCCTCCATGGGACGGTAAAGGAGGAAAAATGAAAAAAGTCTGCATCGTTTTCGATACGGGCGACGGAAGAAGGGGCGGCCACTTCACCGAATACGCGTTCTGCGGACTTCCCGGCGTGGAAATTGCCGCGCTTGCCGACCGGAACAGGGATTCGGAGAACGCCTTCCGCCGCTCCGGGGCACATAACCGCTACTACGACTGGGAAGAGATGCTGGAAGCGGAAAAGCCCGATTTCGCGGTTTTCTGTTCCCGTCTGCCGGAGGAGCACTGTCGGCAGATCCGTTTCGCCATCGAAAGAGGGATCCATGTGCTGTGCGAAAAACCCCTTGCCGCCGATCTGGAGCAGGCGGACGATCTCGTCCGGAGAGCGGAAAACGCCGGCGTATTGATCCAGGTGGCCCATCTTGCCCGGTTCGCCCCGGTGTTTCAGGAGATGAAACGCCTCATCGATGCGGGTGCCATAGGACGTCCCCTTACCTGTTACATGCGGGGCAAGGAGGACCAGCGGGGCGGCGGAGAGGATATGATGGTGCTGGGAACGCACCTCTTCGATCTTTCCGTCATGCTTTTCGGGCTTCCGGAAAGCGTCTGGGCGGAGGTCCGGCAGGAGGGGTTTCCCATCCGCAGGGGGAGCAGCATAGAGGTGACCGAGCCTGTGGGCCTTTGCGCCGGGGACGACATCTTTGCCCGCTTCCGCTATGCCAACGGAGTAAACGGCATTTTCGAAAGCCGCCGGGGCATGCTCAAGGACAGCAGGCCCGACCGCTTCGGTATCGTCGCAGCGGGAACGAAGGGGACCCTTGCCATGCGCTACAACGGGGAGCGTTCCCTGCGGCTCTGCGAAAATTTTCCCGTCCCCATGGAGGATGAGGCGGCCTTCCGGGAACTTTCTCTTCCCCCGCCGGCTCCCATTCCCGGAGCCGCCGCGCTGGATTACGCGGCGTACGGCATGGACAAAGACAATGCGTCCCACCGTTATTTCGGCGACAACAACCGGCGCGCCGCATGGAATCTTCTGTGCGCCGCCAACGGGCAGGAGGCGCTGAAAAGTTCCGCAAAGGATGCTTTGAACGCTCTGGAAATGATCGAAGGAGTATACGCTTCCTCCATTTCCGGAAAAACCATGGAACTCCCGCTGGCGGACCGCACCCATCCCCTTGCCGCCGACGGAAAATAAGGAGAATCCTCTCATGAAGTGCAAGGAAATCGCCTTCATCGCCCCCGGTCAGGCAAGACTGGTGGACCGGGAGCTTCCCGACGCGCCGGAAAAGGGCCTCGTCCAGCTCAAAACGGAATATACGCTCATTTCCCCGGGTACGGAATTCGCCTGTCTCAAGGGAGCAAACGGCCGCCCCATGCAATTTCCCATTACATTGGGCTACAGCGCCGTGGCGCGTGTGGTCAAGACGGGGCCGGAAGTCACCGAGCTAGCGGAGGGCGACCGCTGTCTCTGCTATCACAGCGCCCACCGCAGCTGGCAGAATATGCCCGCCCGGGACGTGGTCCGCATCGAAGAGGATGCGCTGCCTTCTCAGGAGGCGGTTTTCTGCGTGGTGGGCACCATGGGCTTTCAGGGTGTGCGCCGCTGCCGTCCGGAATTCGGAGAGAGCGCGCTGGTCATGGGGCTGGGGCTTCTGGGGCAGTTTGCCGTCCAGACCGCCCGTTTGTGCGGCTGTTTCCCGGTCATCGGGCTGGATTTCAACGCCGACCGCCGGGAAAAGGCGCTTTCCACCGGGGCGGACGCGTGTTTTTCCCCCGACGCGCCTGAACTTGCCGAAAAGATCAGGGAACTGACGCACGGCGGAGCCGATATGGTCATCGAGGTCACCGGAAACCCCCAGGCGGTGGTGCAGGGGCTCACTCTCTGCGCCCCCTTTGCCCGGGTCGCCCTAGTGGGGTGCTCCCGGACGCCCACGGAAAACATCGACTTCTACAATCTGGTCCACCGCCCCGGCATTTCCATCATCGGCGCCCACAACATGGCCCGTCCCAAGTTCGACCGCAGACCCGGAGTCTGGACCCAGCCGGAGGATATGCTTCTTCTGCTCCGGAGCATGGCGCTGGGGCGTCTGAAGGCAAAACACCTCATTACAGGAATTGCCGACCCAGCGGAATGTGAAGGTATCTACGACCGGCTGTACAAGCGGGATCCTTCCATATTCGGACAGCTTTTCGACTGGAGAAACTATCCATGAGACCCATACGGATCGCCCAGATCGGCATCGGCCACAACCACGGGGAGGCGAAAATGGCCGCCCTGCGGAAACTGCCGGAGCTTTTCGAGGTCGTCGGCGTCTGCGAGCCCGACCCGGTCTGGTACGGAAAACGGCACGCCATCAAGTGTTACGAAGGGATCCCGTTTCTTCCGAAAGAAGAGCTTCTTGCCGTCCCCGGACTGGAGGCCGTGGCCATCGAAACCGACGGGCCGGAACTTCTGCCCAGCGCGCTGGAGTGCGCTTCCCGGGGACTGCATATCCACATGGACAAGCCCGGCGGACAGGATCTTGCCGGATTCCGGCGCCTTGTGGAAATCTGCCGCGCCGGAAACAGGGCGCTTCAGCTTGCCTATGTTTACCGGAACAATCCGGGGCTGAGATTCTGTCTGGAGATGATCCGCAAAGGGGCTCTGGGGGATATTTTCGAGATCCACGCCGTCATGAGCCGGTACGACGGGGACAAGCCCGACTACCGCCGCTGGCTTGCCCAGTTCAAGGGCGGGGCCATGTACATCTTCGCCGGATATCTCATCGACCTTGTTCTGCAGGCGCTGGGGGAGCCCCAAAAGGTCCACTCCTTCCTCAAGGAGACGCGCAATGACGGACTTGTGGACAACGGGCTTGCCGTGCTGGAGTACCCTGTTGCCACGGCCACAGTCCGCGTCTCCGTGGCCGAAGTGGACGGATTCAAAACCCGCCGTTTCGCCGTGCGCGGCACGGAAGGAAGCGTGGAACTCTGCCCCATCGAGCCGCCGGGACCCGAATATTACACCGCGCCCCTCCGGGTCCGCCTCACCCTGCGCAAGCCTTTCGGCATATATCCCGCCGGAACACAGGAGGTGGACTGCGGCGTGCTGGGCGACCGTTACACGGGCCAGCTCACCGAATTTGCCCGCATCCTGCGGGGAGAAATGGAAAATCCCTTCGATTACGAACATGAATATCTGCTGCAGAAGATCCTGCTGGAAATCTGCGGCGTCAAGGAGTAAAAAATGCAGGCGATCACCATCGGTGCCCAACACGACTTCGTCTTCCGCGAACTTCCCGATCCTCAGGCGGCCCCCGGGAAGGTCGTCATCGACATTGCCGCCGCCGGAGTGAACCGGGCCGACCTCCTCCAGAGGGCGGGCAAATATCCGCCGCCTCCCGGCTGGCCGGACTGGCCGGGGCTGGAGTGCGCGGGCGTCATCTCCCAAACCTTTCCCGGTTCCCGCTGGCGTGTGGGCGACCCTGTATGCGCCCTGCTGGGCGGAGGCGGATACGCCGAAAAAGTCGCCGTGCCGGAAGAGATGGTCATGCCCGTGCCCGAGGGGCTTTCCCTGACGGAGGCTTCCTCTCTCCCGGAAGTCTATGCCACCGCCTTTCTCAATCTGGTGCTCATCGGAGAGCTTCACGCCGGACAGACCGCCTTCATCCAGGCCGGGGCAAGCGGACTGGGCATCGCCGCGATCTCCCTTGCCAAACTGCTGAACGCAAAGGTGGTGACCACGGTGGGGAGCGAAGAGAAGGCGGAAGCCGTCCGGAGGTTGGGGGCGGACGCGGTCATCAACCGCAGAACGCAGGATGTGGCCGCGCTCCTTGCCGAAAATCCGCCGGATGTGGCGCTGGACTGCGCGGGAGGGAAGATCCTTGGCGCGTGTCTCCCTGCCATGAAGGAGGGCGGCACCTGGATCCTTGTTTCCACCCTGGGCGGCGAAACTGCCGATATCCCCCTGCGGGTGGTGCTCAAAAAACACTTGAGGATCGTGGGGAGCACGCTGCGCAGCCGGTCCGACAGGGAAAAAGGCGAGATCCTTTCCCGTCTTGCTTCGGAAGTCTTTCCCGCCTTTTCCGACGGCCGTCTTGCGCCTCACATCGATCAGGTGTTTCCTGCTTCGGAAGTTGCCGCCGCCCATGCCGTTCTGGAAAACCAGAAGAACATCGGCAAAGTCGTCCTCCAGTTCCGCTGAGGGGAACGCAAAGCGGAAAGGCGCGGCGGAAGTTTCCAGCCCGGGC
>JAGAEF010000031.1 GCA_017613255.1 Lentisphaeria bacterium | reverse complement strand
CTGGCTCAAAAACTATCGGGAATATCTGGAAAATGCCCGGGACATCAAGGCCTACCCGCTGAAAGGGAAAATCGTCATCGACGGAAAACTGGATGAACCGGACTGGAAAAACGCCGATGTGGTGACAAGGTTCAAACGCCCGGACGGCATGCTTGCCCGCTACCAGACGCTGGCAAGGATCGCCTACGACAGCGAAAACATCTATTTCGGCATCGAAATGGAAGAGCCCGACTACGACAGGATGAAGGCGAATATTTCTCAGCATGACGGACCGGTCTGGGAGGACACCACCATCGAGGTCTTCCTGAATCCCCCGATCCTGGGAGACGCCTATTATCAGCTGATCTTCAACAGGAACGGCGTGCTTTTCGACGGCATCAGGCGTCCCCCGGCCCGCAGTCCGGATCCCTCCTTCGAATCCAATGCGGAAATGAAGTCCGCCTATAAGGACGGCCGCTGGCTGGCGGAGATCCGCGTACCCATCCGGCCGATTCTGGGAACGCCTTTGAAGGAAGGGGAAGTCATCAAACTCAATCTCTTCCGCGCCCGCATCCTTTCCAACGAAAAATCCCACTCGGAACTCTCCTCCTGGAGCTCCACGATGCCTCACAATGCGGAAGTGTTCCGGCCCGTCACGTTCACTGCCCCGCGGGATACGGGCAGATACGGCAGGCCCGACACCCGGCTGTGGTGCAACGGCTCGTTTCAGGAACCCGCCAAAAACAAGATAAAACCTGCCCATTGGACATGGGAAGGCCCGCTGCCCTATGCCTGGTATCTTTCCAGCGCGAAACAGATCGGAGGAAAAGGCGGGTATTACGCCGACGAAAAGAATCCCGCAATCCATTTCGTCCGGCTCAGCGCCGGGTTCCTTTTCCAGTTCCACCGGATCCGGACCCCGAAAATCAAGGTGGTCTGCAAAGTCCGGGGGAAAGGGGCCGTCTCCTTCGAAGCCATCCGGTATGCCCCCAAAATGAAAAAATATCTCGGGCACCGCGTCATCCGGAAGGAGAAACTGGAGGATGCGGAAAACTGGAAAACCCTGATCTTCGAATACGATCGTCCGGGCGCGCCGGAGGAGGAACAGAGCTTCGGGTTCCGGCCGGAGGGCACAATAGACGTTGCGGAAGTCTTTCTCACCCCGGCGGAGTCGGCCTCTCCCGCTTCGGCGAAGGGAAAGTGAGCGCAAAATGAAACTGCTTACCCACGCTTATTCCTGGACGGCGGGAGACCCCGACACGCGGAAAACTTGGATGCGGGAATTCGCCGAAGCAGGCGAAACGCATATCGTCCTGACGAACAAGCTGCTTTCCGAGGCTTGCGGCGAACCGATCTATCTCATGAATTTCTATAAGGAGATGCGGAATTTCGGTCTGGATTTCGTCGACGGTCATGCCCTTTGGGGCCCATGGTCCGATCCCGGCATGCCATTGGAAGAGTGGCATGAACAGCTGATCCTGCGCCACCGGGCGACCTTGCGTTTCTGTTCCCGATTCGGCGTGGATACACTTGCGTTTCATACGGGCGTCACATCCAAAGGCCTGTTCGGAAAAGAGTTGACCCTTGACGATTACCGAAAGAGCCTGATCCGATCCATGGAGGAACTTTTGCCCCATGCCGAAAGATACGGAGTGATCCTGGCCCTGGAAAACCAGTGGACGCCGCTGAACCAAAGCAGGATCCTGCTGGAAGTCATGGAATATTTTCACTCTCCTTTTCTGGGGCTTTGTTACGATTCCGGACATGGAAACCTGACGGAAAAGGGAGGAAAGTCTCCCGAAAAAAGCTGTGTTCCCCCGGTCTGGAATGATTTCGGGATCCCCATCGTCTGGGAGGAAAATCTCATCGAAAAGTTCGTCCCGTGGATGGTGAACTGCCATCTGCACGACAACGACGGAATGGCGGACGAGCACCAGCTGCCCGGAAACGGCACGGTGGACTGGGCCCGGATCAAAAAAGCGCTGCACGCGGCGCCCCGTCTGAAGAACATCCAGAATGAAAGCGCTCCTCACGGTCATACGATCCGGGAGACTTGCAGGATTTACCGTGAATTGTTAAAAGATCTTTGACTACAAAAAGACGACGGACCGACAAAAATGACGAAATTCAAGTACGCGCTCTTTTTCGATTTCCACACCTCCACGGAGATCCCGGATGTGGGAAAAACATTCGATGCGGAAGCCTTCACCGATCAGGTGAAATCCTGCGGGGTGGATTTCATTACCTGGCACGCAAGATGCAATCAGGGCAACGCCTATTACGATACCCGGTGCGGAAAGCGTCATCCTTCTCTCAAGTTCGATATGATCCGTTCCATCGGAGAGGCCTGCCGCCGGAAGGGGATCAAGTTCAGCGTCTATTTCAACGGCTATTTCAGCGATGAAGAACTTCTGCAGCACCGGGACCGCCGTCATCGATGAGGTTTCGATCCTTCCGGCAAAGTAACGTTCGCCACATAAAAATCAACTTTTCAACAAGGGGAGCCGTTCTTCGGGCTCCGGAAAAAAGAATGAAAAAAAGAAATCTGCTTTCGGCAATGTCCGTATTGCCGCTGGTCGCCGCTTCGGCGGGAGAAACCTTCCTCCGGGAACCGCCGGAAAAATACTGGGACTTCGATGTGCTGAAAAAAGCTCCTCCGTTCCGGGATGCGCCGTTTTCCGACAGCAGCTCGGACGGTTTGAGGGCGGTGCTGGTCACCGGCTACGGCGGAACTGTCCCCATAGGGAAGAAACCCACGCTTGTCAGGAAGCAGACCCCCTTGTCCGAAAAGGTCCAAGCGGAG